>JAHIWJ010000083.1 GCA_018816205.1 Nanobdellota archaeon | reverse complement strand
TGAGTTATAGTCATGAGATACAGTCGAGTGATAGGTATGTTAGGTATTATGAAACTGAGCCGTACAAGGGGATGCCTGCTATTGTGCCGTTTGATACCAAGGAAGGATGGTATGCGGCGACACAGCAGACGCTGCCGGCGTTTGGTGGGATTGGGGCGTTTGATGCATCGGGAAGAGTGACGAGCTTCTGGATTTGCAATGTCGGAGAGAACGGAAGGATACAATTTGATTCTGGATTTGGGGATGATTTGTGCCAGCAGATTAACTTGAACACTGGACAACCGTTGAATGCATTTCCCGGATTGGACAGCGCAAAAGCGACTAGTTTGATTCAGAGAGGACAAAAAGCTATTCAGGATGCGGCCCGGCAGTATGGGAATAAATTTGTCAGCATAGACGGAGAGAGGTTTGAAGTTGGAGCGCCGGCAACCGGAACAGCGTCTACGCAGTGCCAGGATTTCATGTCGCCGAAAGATTGCAACCTGCTGTTTAATGTCTGCGATCCGGTGGTGTGTCCGCCTTCAAGATGTAATCTTGGTGGGACATATCATGTTGCGGATGTTATTCAGACGGGAATAATCGGAAGTATCTTCCTGTGTCTGCCGAACATAAGGGAAGGTATTTTCATACCTATTTGTCTGACAGGAATTCATGCAGGGATAGAAGCTTTGATATCAATTATGAGGAACTATCGGGATTGCTTGCAGGAGAGTTTGGACACTGGACAGATGGTTGGGATTTGTGATGAGATTTATTCGATTTATCTGTGCGAGTTCTTCTGGAATCAGGTTGCGCCGTTTGTGAATATAATTATTCCGAAGCTGATTGAGATGGCATATGGGCAGGGGGTTAGGGGCGGGGCGGAGTATCTTTCGGTGATGAGCGCCTGGCAGAATATGCAGAATTCGATTGATTATTTCACGCAAAGTTATGCAGTGAACTCTTTTGAGGCATTCCAGGCGAGGAATGTGCAAGAAGTTGGGACTCAGTTTTGTAAGGCTTTTGTATCTGTGAAGGCACCTACAGCGTTTGATACTTTGCTCGAGCCGGATTCTCCGCCGCAATTTTATGCGTGGTTTGATCAGAAGACTTTCACGACGGCGACTGTGCCTGCGACTTCGCAGTATAAAGTGTTCTATCACATTTTTGCAGGAAATGATCAGGGAGTGCACTATAATGTTTACTTGAAGAATCCGCCGACTTCGGGTTATTATATTTCTAACCCGGTTGTTTCGGTTGCTTCGGGTTATATTAACAAGGGGGAGTATGCTTCAGAGACGAAGGACTTTACGGCGCCTGAGGGGTATAAGGAATTGTGTGTAAGGATAAACAACGACGAGGAGTGCGGGTTTGGGCAGGTTAGTACGGATTTCGCGGTTAACTATTTGAGAGATTCTTACATAAAAGATGAGGCGAGCAGAGTTACGATTACTTCGCAGAAAGAGTGCATTAGCGGGAGCAATAATCCAGCGGCGTTGTTGAATCCGAATGTTCAGGCAGGTGTTGAAGAAGCTATAAGCCCGGAGATTTACAACCGGGGAATTGTGAGGATTTGTTCGAGCGAAAATCCTGGTAGCAGTACCGACCCTAGCAGGTATGTTGACACAGGGTATTGCGACGATCCTAAGATAAGATGCTGGATTGACAAGAAAAGTGTTGAACAGGCAATAACGAGTGCAAATGTTGGCGTCTTGAATGAAACGCTGGAGGTTTTGGACCAGAGGACGAAGGAGCTGTTGGAAGCGCAGGGTCAAATATACGGCGATTCTGAAGCTGCGCAGAAGTTGTTAGAACTTAAGGAAGCAGTTAAAAAATTGCAGACGCCGCAGGAAGCTTTGAATTTGTTGAACGAAAGTGACCAGCTGTTTAGGAAATTGTTCTGGAATAAGCATAAAGCAGAATTGTTAATTGTTGAAGGAGATGTTTATTCGTGGTTGACTTTGAATTATAAGGCTCTTGATGATGCGGCGAAGCCTGAGCAGAAGATTGAGGATGAGACTCCTTCAACGACGACTGGAGGGGGTGCGACTGTTCAGGAGCAGTTTTCTGCAGCGCAGGAGAGAAATGATATCCCAGAGACGCTTGTTAATGTTTTTGGTCAGGAAAATGGGCAGTTGACTGGGGGGAATGGTTTTTTTGTTCCTCTCAAGGATACATCTCTGGGTATTTTGACGGCGTATCATATCGTGGAAAGTGAGGTGAGCGATGGGAACGTTGATTACAACAAAGTTAGCGAGGGGAGTTCGACTGAACAGGCGCTTTTCAAGACTTCTGAGGAGAAGGAGGATTTGGCTTTGCTGGAGAGTGCCAGGCCGATTGATTCTGTGAAGGTTGTGAAGTTCGCTGATAAAATTTCTGTCGGCGAGGGCGTTTACATAATCGGTCAAAATCCAAATCAGCTTGCTAAGGGAGTTCAGAGCATTACGGCGAGCGTGCAAAAAGCTGATCAGGCAAATCCTGGCGGAGGGAATAATTTAGCTGTCTTGTCTGCACAGAGTGATTTTGATAAAGGTTTAAGCGGGTCGCCGGTGTTTAACACCAAGTATGAACTGGTTGGTGTTGCGACTTCATCTAGTTCTGGAGACCAGAAGATAATCTTTGTTGTGCCGATCTCTACTATCAAAAAGAAATTTGATTCTATAGATTACGGGCAGGTTGGTGGTGAGGGCGGCGGGGCAACTGTTATTTGTGAAATCAAAAGATTTTCTGTTGATGCCGAAGGGAATATTTTGGAGAACGATGTGAAAACAGGGTTGGTGCTTTCTGGAAATAGCGTTTTTTTCGGAGGGAGTACTTTTATGCAAGCGGGCGCAGATGGTAAATTGCAGAAAATTCTTGTTATTGACTGGAGCAGTATTGAGCCGAAGATAGAAGCGTATGTTGATGCGTTGATGGGGTGGGATGTTAGCGCACTTCGAGGCGGAGGAGTTACTAAGGATGTTTGTGGTGGTGAGCAAGATTCTAGTGAAGAAATATTTACAATTAATCTGCCTGGTGCGACACCGTTATATTACAAGTTTAACGGGGAGTGGCTGTGGTCTGATAATGGAAATGATTGGTATAAGACAGACACGCTTAGGACTAAAAGTGGGAGGCGCCCTGTTCAGAATAACATTGCTATTATTACCCTGCTTCGAGGCCAAAATTTTGAAAATGGGAAGGTGATTTTAGAAAAGGCGAGGAATGGAATAATTGGGGATAAGAATCTTTGCGAGTTATCTTATCAAGGAGTATGGAATCCTTTAAGCAGGGAAGAATGTAAGGAACAAGGTAATTGTTATTTTGTTGATAATACATGGCCGATACAAAATGAGTGTCATTCTTGTGTGGGGGTTAGCTGCACGAGTTATCCGAGCCAGGCAACTTGCACAGAGGATATGTGTGGTTTAAGTTGTGCATGGAAATCTGGAGACGGTGTTTGTTATGGCGCGCAGCATTCAATTCTTCAGGATTATGGAGTTACGCCGTGCAAGGATGCACAAGGAAGCAAGATTGCTGTGAAGGTAGATTTGCCGCAGAACGCCGGGAGTTATGGTGTTGATTCTAATGGTGTGTTGATGTACTATCTGGTGCAGGAAGATTCTAGTAAAAATGATTGGGTAAATATTAGAACGGCTGTTGGGGAGAATAATCAAAAGGTTTGGCCTTTGAAGTCTTCTGAGAGCAAGGCTTGGTTGATTCAGTTGGAGGCGGAGTTGAATGCTGCAACTAACTTACAGGACTGTGGGGGCGGTTCTGGTGGGAGTGGTGAGGGAGATTGGGTTAAACAATCTTATATGAAATCTGGAGGATTTTTTGACACTAAACATGTAACTCCTTATCAAGAAAGTGAGAATGTGCAGTTTGATTACCCTGGGGTAAATGCGAAGTTCAGGTTGACGTTAGGTAATGGACTTGAGCAGAATTTGAATGATGGGGGATGGGCTGCTGTGGGGAATTTGGACCCTGAGTTTACAGAAGGTTATACCTATGGTGTTTTCAAAGAGGAACTCTGCTTGTATAAGAATTACACTACCGCTGGAAGTTGTACTTGGAATTCGGATAAAGGAGATACGCCTCTGCCGGTTGGAGAGAGGTTCGATTTTGCAGCCGATGGGAATGTTTATCGCTTGACGACTAAGATGTACCGTTCGGACGGATGGGAGCCTACGAAGTTGTTTATTATTATAAATACGGGCGTTATTCGTTGGGCTAACCGTGCAGTGGGACCTTATGATATTGATCATTCTATATCTATTGGCAATACTGAGGGAGTTTTCCCTTCTAGTAGAAGCGAGGTGCCTATTTTGAATATTGTTCCAGGTTTTGTTAACGAGCCTCTTGCTGGAGTTTCTCTTTGTAACTTTAAGAAATTTGTAAAGAGGTCTGATGGTAGCGGTTATAGCGTGGACTTAGAATTCACTGGGAGTGGCGGCGGTTGCCCTGTTCCTTAATTTATTCGAAGATAGGTTTTCCAGTTCCCGATTGAGGTTCTTTCAGTTTTTCTTCAGCTTCTCTTTCTGCTTTTTCTTTCTCGGCTTGTAGGCGGTTTTTTTCAGATTGTATTTTGTCTGCTTTTGCTTTTTCGTAAGCTTTTTTTCTTCCTTCGATTTCTTGGTAAGTTCTTTTTGTTAGTCCGAAGATGCCTTCGCCTTCTTCAAGAATTCCGTCGCCGTTTTCTCCGAAAAGGGTTACAATGCCTGTTCTTCTGTCTCTCGAAAGATTTTCACTTGGACCGAAAACAGGAATGAAATATGTGGTGTTTCCGTCTGGGGATGTTGGACGGAAGAATTCTTTGTCATCATAGCCAAAGGTTTCTAGAGTTATTGGAATTCCTTCTTGGGCTTTTCCTGCATATTCGAATTTTGTTGCGGCGACGGTTTCTCCAGCTTTGTTTTTTCCTAGGAGCCTGGTTGGAACGTAGAATGTGGTTGGGATTCTTGTGGCAGTTGGTGTGCCGTTGAAGTTATAGACGTCGACAACGTCGCCTTCTTCGCGAAGCATGAATCCAAGTTCGTCCTCTTGAGGGTATTCGTTTGCGTAAACAATGAATTGTCTGCCGTTGATTTCAACAGGGCTTTCTTCGATTTTTGCGTTTTTTGTTGAGCGTTCGCCTGAACAAACAGCTGTTATTTTTGCCGGGATGTATCTTGTGGCGGCTGGGTTTGAGCCTGGACCGTCTCTTGTATCCCAGGTTACTCCTAG
>JAHIWJ010000082.1 GCA_018816205.1 Nanobdellota archaeon | reverse complement strand
TATTTTTGTTTTTTCTGTACCCTTGTTTTACCACAGATAACCTCTTACAAAACGGACATTTTGTTTTCATAGAACACACCTCCTTATCAGGGGGTTAAACTATCAGATTATATAAATCTGACGTTTAGTATACTATATCTTACTCTCAAATGTCTATGGACGAAGTTAAAAAAAGACCTTCCTGGGACGAATATTTTATGAATATTGCGAATGTTGTCAGAGAACGTGCTACTTGCGACCGTGGCAGAGCTGGGACAGTCATAGTGAAAGACAAGCACATTCTAACTACAGGTTATGTCGGTTCCCCACCAGGCCTGCCCCACTGTGATGACGTCGGCCACATAATAAAAGAAATAAAACATGAAAACGGAGAAATAACCAAACACTGCCTAAGAACGACTCATTCCGAGATTAACGCAATAGTCCAGGCCGCAAAATTTGGAGTTTCTATAAACGGCGCTACACTCTATACTTCAATGGCTCCTTGCCCAACCTGCGCAAAAGCAATAATATCTTCCGGGATAAAAAGAGTAATTGCTAACAAAGATTACCATTGGGCTGAAGAATCCAAACAGATGTTCGAACAAGCAGGGGTTATTTATGAGCTCCTGAACAAAGAGATGACTAATTACGAAGATATGTAACTTCTGATTTTTGTCCATAAGCAAATAAGTTGAGCGCAGCCGGCGCTGACTGCTTCAATGCGAAAGCATTGCTGCTTGTATTATTTAAGTTATTCTTTGGTTAATATTATAAACCCAAAAAGCCATCAAGAAGCATGACTGAAAAAACATACGGGGGCATAACTCCCCACACAATAGAAGACGCCCCTTCAGCAAAAAACCAAACTGAGGCATTCTCCCAAAAACAAAAAAGAGAAAACCCAGAAGACGAACCTTCCAACCTAGACATAGGCAAACTAAAACAAGCCGGTGAAATCTCAAAAAAAGTAAAACTCTTCGCCAGAGAAATAATAAAACCTGGAGTTTCATTGCTAGAAATCGCAAATAAAATTGACGCCAAGATAGAAGAGCTCGGAGGCAAACCGGCCTTTCCGATAAATCTCTCAATTAATGAAATCGCAGCCCATTCTACCCCTGCCTTCAACGACACAGAAAAAGCCCACGGTTTACTAAAGGTTGACATCGGTGTTCATGTCGACGGTTACGTAGCAGACACAGCATTTTCTTTAGACTTAGAAAACTCCGAAGAAAACAAAAAACTAATTGAAGCAGCAGAACTTGCCCTTAAATCCGCAATAGACAAAACCCAGTTCAATTCTGAACTAAAAGAAATTGGAAAAGCGATTGAAGACGCAATAAAATCCCTGGGTTTTCAACCAATAATCAACCTCTCTGGACATTCAATAAATCAATATGATCTTCACGCAGGAGTCACAATCCCCAACTATGACAACAACCAAACATACAAACTCAAAGAAGGAACTTACGCAATCGAGCCATTCGCGACTTCAGGCCACGGCAAAGTCCGAGACGGCAAACTCTCTGGAATTTACCACCTTGAAAACGACGTCCAAGTCAGAGACTCTTTCGCCAGAGAAGTCCTTGCATACATAAAAGAAGAATTTTCCACCTTGCCGTTCTGCTCACGCTGGCTCGTAAAAAAATTCGGCTCTCGTGCCCTTATTGCTCTCAAACGCCTGGAAGAAGCCCACATTCTTCATCAATACGCCCAACTCGTCGAAATAGACCGAAAACCCGTCGCTCAGGCAGAACACACAATAATTCTAACAAAGTCCGAGAAGATTGTAACAACTTGACATGCATCACTCAACCGCATAATTTAAATAACAATATTCTTTTACAACTAAATCCCCTCGTAGCTCAGTGGTTAGAGCGTCTGGCTGTAGGCAATAGTCTAACGTGGACATTCCTCTTCACAGAGGACAAGGATGAAACGTGAAAAGCAGACCATTGGCTTTCGGACCTGAACAAGGAAATCAGAGAAAGGATTGACAGTGCCCGGAAGATCCCCAGTTCGACTCTGGGCGAGGGGATTTTTATTACTTTTAATTGCTAAAATGAGAATCAACTAACCCACCCGCAACAAGTTGTAGGGTAAACCCCAAATAGGAGTTTAAATCCTCCAATAAGACTACGGGATAATTAAGCCCATCAAAAAATTTGCTGTAACTTTTTAGTTTTTCTTCGGTATTATCTTTGTTCAGCATCATCGTAGGGAAAATACTCGCTTGGGAATATTTCCAGCAAGTGAGCGGAATCCGAACTAAGCAAAAGTGTGAATTTCAATTCTTTTGAAGTAGTATGTGTTATTTTGCAGAATTGCGAATCAGCGGCGCATGTTTGTCCGTCTAACTTTGCAAGATATTCTCCTGTCGGTTCTTGAGGCATTTCAATCGTGAGTTGTTTTACTCCAGTCCCTTCAATAAAAATATCAGCCTGCCTTGTATCTGAAGTGGGAGAAGTTGCTGACAGTACATCAATCCCTTCTTCATCAAGGGATTTAATTGCAGGAGTTGTTGAGTATCTATGTGTTATGATTGCGTTTGACTGGTCTCTCGAGCTTGCATATAACTTAGGATTGCCCCCAGCCAATTTTAGGCTTATCCAGTACCAAGAGAATGGATAGTCGCTCATCCCCGAGAGAACGTGATTAAATTCACCAAAGTTAATTATTTCATCTTCACCTTGTTGATAGGTTGACGGAAGGGAAGTATAATAATCTCGGTTTATATTGTAAATTACCTGCTTTTGAAATCCGATGTACTTATAAACAGGTAACTGACTATCTAAACTGTACCATACTGCATAACTAATGTTTTTATAAAGCCCATACGGATACTCAGGTATTTCATCAGGAGAAAACTGAATCCAACTGCTGCAATATCTGTTTTCTGAAGCAGTGGATGCATCAAATGTTAATGTTCCGACATCAAAAGCTGAAATACCTGAAGGCTGCCCATGGGCTGGATTAAAACCTCTAAAATAGTACTGTGTATCAGTCAAATCTGTAGGGCCTATTAGGTAAACAAACTTTCTGACAGTGGGGTTATTATGGGTGTCAGTAACAGTTATTTTTAATGAATACATTCCAAGCTTAGTTGGAGTAAAACTACCGACAACTGTTGATTGATATCTTGAATGGTAAAGGTTTGGCTCTGGAGGATATAATTCAACGCTATACTGGCAGTCAGAACACAAATTATTCCTTAAGTCTTTTAAATTAAACTCAAATGATATCTGTTCATTTACATCCTCTATTCTGGCAGACGTATCAAAGTCATAATTAACTTCCAAATTGTCATTCAACTCATTAGAGGTAAAATCATATAAAGCAGAAGT
>JAHIWJ010000081.1 GCA_018816205.1 Nanobdellota archaeon | reverse complement strand
CGTTTCTATAAAGTGCAGGGGCCATTCCAGAATTCCAAGCACTCGCATTCGTCTGCGTCCCGTATCCAATACTGAGATTAGACTCGACTCCGTTCAAAAACAACGAAACATTACCCTCAAGCTTTTCAACAATCAAATAATACGCAGTAGAATTTCCACTATAATTTTGATTCTCCTGAACAGAAACATTATACAAATATCCTGTGGGTTTAGCAGCTAAAACAGCAATCTCTGGATTGGATACAATCGCGCCATCCCTCCTCAAAACAGCAACCCCGAAAGTCACAGTTCCTGTTGCATTGCTTTGCACCCCGTAATTAACTGTCAGGTTAGCCCCCCTTGTCCCGTTTAAATAAAGATAAACTGGATTTCCCGCTTTCGCGACGCTAAACGTCTGAATAGCACTAGAATTCATATTTCCAAGAGAGTCATTAGCGTGCGACCTCCAATAAAATCCTCCAGCTGGCAAACTCACATTGAACCCATAAACATTTCCTCCAAGAAAATACATCGAATAATTTCTCGCGATTCCAGAAAAATTACTTTCAAACAAAACGCTCTGAATTGTTCCAGAATCAATCCAAGTTATGTTGAAATAAGAAGCGCTGGAAGAATAAGGTGTCACAACTGCTTGCTGCATAACGCTCCATCGCGGCGGCGTTGCATCAACATAAAAGCTTACCAAAGAAGTGTTAACGTTCCCGACAGAATCACTCACATATACCCTCAAAAAATGACTTCCATCATCTAGAATAATGCTTGTGGGCAAACAACCAGGCAAACTCCAATTAATCGAAGAGTAATCCAGATTATACCAGCAAACCCCAATTCCAGAAACATCAGATAAACTCAGGTTAATCAAAATATTATTTATCTTGTAACTGGCATTAAGCGGACTCTCCACAATCACACTTGGCGGAGTTGTGTCTACCCTAAACCACGAAGAATTTTTTCCCTCTAGACCATAGCTATCATTAGCAAAGACATTCAGGACATGGCTTCCCTCACTCGCTGAAAAAGTGATATTGGCACAGCTCGGCAAACTCGTGTTCACTCCGTTATCAAGATTATACCAACACCTATCCAAATTATCCTCTGCATCACTAACTGAAAAATTCAGCGGCAACAAAATTGCTCGCGCGAAAATCGTTCCGTTAACAGGCAATACAATCTTCACAACAGGCGGCATATTCAACAAAGTATAACCAACACTCACATTGTACAAAAGCGGCGTCAGCCCCGCCTCCTGGCTCGTGAAATAAGTCTTATACTGAAAATATCTTCCTGTTAAATTAATCTTGTTCAGATTTAAAGTCTGCCAGCTCCCATCACTACAATCACTCAAAGAGCAGTTTTTTACTTGAAATGTTAAATTACTCTTTCTAAAATAATCAGTAAGTCCTTTAGGGGTATTGCTCGCCCCGCCATTCATATCTGACTTTTCCTGCCATGTAACTCCGTGATCATCTGACCCGAAAACTCTCCCAATACCATCCGCGGCGTAGAACTTGTCATTAGGGTCAATCATCATTTCAGATAAAACATTAGCATGGGGTGAAACTGAATCGTTTATAACTGTCCAAGTTACTCCCGAGTCTGTTGATTTGAAAAGTTCTTTGTTCAACAAAATATACAAATTATTCTGGCTATCTGCTTCCAGGTCATCCGTCCCTGTCGAGCCCCCATAACCATCATTTACTTTCACCCAGTTCACACCAAAGTCTATAGAAGAATAAACATCCCCTGTTCCATCAACCACAAACATCCCTCCAGAAGAATTTATCGCAAACCCTTTGGGATTTTGAGTTCCCGGGTTAACATCACTTAAATAAGCCCAGTTAACACCAAAATTTGTAGATTTCCAAAACTCTCCAGGAGCAGTTACAATGTAAAGGCTTCCGTTAAAAGACTTTCCAAAATACGGCGACTTACTGTCGAACCCGCTGTAAATCATCGTAAAACTCACGCCCTCATCAGAAGAGCGCCATACTTCATTCCCATTGCTTGAAAGAATATATAAGTAAATGCCGTCTGAAAAAAGATCCATTGTTGCACTAGTTCTTCCATAATTGTTAACTGTCTGGTTCCAAATTAAAGCGTCCAATGTTTTGTAAACATCCCCTCCCCCGTCGACAACATACATATAGTCCAACTCAGGAACGCCCTCATTAGACGTCAAATTATCCCACCTCGCCAAATTCCCCGCGTCAAAAATCCTTGATGTGTACATTCCGCTTAAATTATTTCCCACTAACATAACCGCACTTCCGTTATACGTTGTGTTAACATAACTTCCCAAATCAAAATTACTTTGACTTGTATCAGAAAATGTCAGAGCACAAGCCAAACTCAAAAACATAATTGCAAAAACAAAGATTAACAGTCCTTGCTTACCCATCTTTCTCCTCCATAATTTGTTGCATCTCTATTTCGGGCTTTTTAGAAAGAATTATAGCATTATTCTTACAGAACTTTTTAAATTTCTCATCAACCTTGCTGTTAAAACTTAAAGTCACTTTTATGTTCCCCTGATATTCGACATCTTTAACAATTCGTACAGGTTTACCTAACCCCCTCTCTTTTACTAAACAGACAATTCCATCAACCTTATTAATATTGTGCTTATGTACAATAAAATTAGAGGCCGCAGTTTCTAACTCCACACAGACCTCACGACCATTACGAATCATGACAAAATCAGGAAATCTTGATATATCTCCCCGTACAATCTTTGAGTATCCGAGTTTTTTATAATTCTTTCTAAACCATCTAGCAAACTGCTCCTCATTTTTTATTATGGACTTCATACAACCCTCCACAGATTCATTTTGCCGACCTTAAATCCTTGAATCTTTCCATCAATCTGAAGCATCAAACAAGTTCTATCAACAGTATGCCATGCCTTATCGAATTCTACAGCTAAATCAGAAGTCGACAAGGGGTTTTCTGAATTTTTCAATAAATCTACAATTTTCTCTTTCAAATCCTCTTTTTTGCGAACAACCATACTAATATCAGTTCTATTATTAGTACTAATAGCCACCCCAGTTATGATGCCAACACCCATACTAATGTTTGCATAATACTATTTAAACTTTCCTTTAAAAACCAAAATTTTCCAAAGCACACACTATTTAAACTACGATTTATTAAATTAAAAATGGAAAAAATAACCTTAACATTCCTCGGAACAGGCAACGCAGTTCCAACTCCGAAAAGAAATCACACAGCCATGCTTCTCACTTACAAAAACGAAAACATCCTGATAGATTGCGGCGAAGGCACCCAAAGACAATTCAAAATCGCCCACTTGTCTGCCAACAAAATTTCTCGTCTCTTACTCACCCACATGCACGGCGACCATGTTTTAGGCATTCCCGGACTTTTCCAAACTCTAAAGATGAACGATTACTCCAAAGTCTTAGAAGTCTACGGACCAAGAGGAACAGAACGCTTCATCGATGGAATCGAACAACTATTCAAAATAAAAATCAAAACCCCCGTTAATGAAGTCTTCAGCAAATTCCACGAAGCAGACGATTTTTACCTTGAAGCCGCACCGATGAAACACGACGCTCCCTGTAACGCATACTCATTCATCATCAAAGACAAATACCGCCTCGACCCAGCAAAACTCAAGAAACTAAAACTCCCCAACTCCCCAATACTCAAAAAACTCCAAGCCGGCGAAGACATAGCTTTTGAAGGCAAAAAAATTAAAGCTTCTCAAGTTTCCTATTTAGAAAAAGGCAGAAAAATAACTTTCATTCTCGACACTGCTTACAATGAGACAGCAATCGAACTCGCAAAAGACTCCGACATTTTGGTTTGTGAGGCTTCTTTCTCCAACGAAGAAAAAACACTAGCCGAAGAACGCATGCACCTAACGGCCGAACAAGCTGCAACAATTGCAAAAAAAGCCAATGTAGGCAAACTAATCCTCACCCATATTTCCCAGCGCTACGAGCACAATCCCAAAATAATCCTCGAAGAAGCCAAACGGGTTTTCAAGAACGTGACTTTGGCGAAAGACCTAGACGTAGTAGAATTCTGAATAAAACGCAAAACTATATAAACTATAGGATTTCTATAGAGACATGATAACAACTATTCAACTAAGCGAAGAAGTAAAGCGAGAACTAGACAGATTTAAAGTCGCAAAAAAAACCTACGAAGACGTAATAGTCGAACTAATAAAAAAAGTAGATACAGACAAAAAAGAACAAGAAGCTTTGTTAATCGAGGGCTGCAAGGCAATGTACCATGACATGATAGAAATAAACAAGGAATGGGAAGCAGTAGACGCAGAAATCGACTGGGAATGGAATGATAATGGTAATGGAAATAAGAAGAGGAGACATCCTTCTCGTTGATTTCGAACCTGTAAAAGAAAGCGAGCAGGGAAGAATGCGCCCAGCCATTGTGATACAGAATAATCTCCTAAACAGATTTACACCTCTTACAATTGTCATCCCGCTAACATCAAAAATCTACGAAAAAGAATATCCTTCAAACGTCGTAATCCCAAAAGAAGAATCTAGCCTAAAAAATGACTCCACTGCCCTGACAAATCAGATAAGAACCATAGACAAAAGAAGAGCCATAAAAAAGCTGGGTTCATTAAGTCCGCAAATAATGAAACGCGTCGACCGCGCAATCAGAGTCAGTTTAGATTTAGATTAGGTGATTATAGCATTCTAGCACCAAAAAAGCTTATAATTAAGTAAAACTACGACGAGAGTAATGAAAAAGATATTGTCAGACAGATATTTTCTAGGCAGAAAGTGTGTTTATTGTGATAGCAATAAGCTTTACAGAT
>JAHIWJ010000080.1 GCA_018816205.1 Nanobdellota archaeon | reverse complement strand
TTTGAGCTTGCAAGGGAGATAGACAAAGTAGCCCATGCTGATTGAATTGATTGTTGTTTTGCTGGGAATTCCAGTTGGGTTTTTAATTGCTTATTGGGCAAACGATGAGCTTATTTTTGGGAGGTCTTGGTTTAAGTGGATAATGATTTTATCTGTTTTGCTGGGGGCGTATTTTGCTTTTCAGGGAAACTGGCCAGTCGTTTGGACGTGCGGGTTTGTTGTGATTGTTGCGGGAGTCTCGTGCTGGAAGAGTTTTGATAGGGCCTGGGTAAAAAGAAGAGTTTAAATAAAGGGGCTGCTTTTTTTGTCAATGGATGTTATTTGGTATGTCGTGGGAGGTGTCGTCTTTATTCTAGCGGTGGTTTTGGTTATGTGGTTGTCTATGAAGTCTAAGGGGAGAATAATTATACAGCTGAATGGCTACCAGTTTTCTCCAGGAGATACTATCGAAGGAACGGTCGTTTTGGATTTGAAAAAACAAGTTGAAGCGAAGGCGTTGAACGTTGGGCTTTTGGGGATGTATAAGAGTACTAGTTACTCCGGTTCTGGAGGCCTCTCGCATAAGACCCGAACTGGCAAGGCTTTTGAGTTTAAGCAGCCGCTTGATGGTGAGAAAGTCTATAACCTTGGGCGGAGCAGTTATAACTTTAAATTAATTGTTCCAAGAGATTTGTTGTCTTCGAGAGCGCTTGGGAACGACATGTTGGGAACTGTCGTGAAGTCTGTCAAAATATTGAGCGGGAATATGTCTAGGATAGATTGGTATGTGACAGCGAATCTCGAAATCAAGGGACTTGATATTTCGAAAAAAGTGCGAGTTAATATAGGATGAAAGAAGAATTTAAATAACTTGGATTTTTCTTGAGAATATGCTAAGTATATTAATTTCAACTGTTGGAATTATTATTTAATTAGCGGGGTCTCTCGCGTTTCTGAAAATGTTTTTTGATAAAATATGCGGGCTTTTGAATGCGTTTTTGATAGCAAGGATTAAAAACGGGGGTAAATTTAACAAAAGATGTTAGACTTTCATAAAATTGAGAAGGATGTCCTTGAGTTTTGGGAGAAAGAGAAGATTTACGAAAAGGTAAAAAAGAAGAATGCAAAGGGGAAGAAGTTTTACTTTTTGCAGGGGCCACCGTACACGTCGGGGAAGATTCATATCGGGCAGGCGTGGAATAACTCCCTTAAAGATATCGCGATGCGCTACAAAAGGATGCAGGGTTTTGACGTTTGGGACAGGGGAGGTTATGATATGCACGGTCTGCCAACAGAACACGCTGTTCAGAAAAAACTTAAGCTGAAAACTAAAGAAGAAATTGGGGAGTATGGGGTAGATAAATTTGTGAAGGAATGCATCGACTGGAGCAATGAATATTCTGGTTATATGGACAAGGATTTGTGGAAGATAGGGGTGTGGATGGACCATGGAAACGCTTACAAGCCGATAAAAAAAGAATACGTCGGGGGCGAGTGGGCGTTTTTCAAGAAGGCGTGGGAACAGGGGCGGTTGTACAAGGGCAAGAAAGTTATGCATTGGGACGCAGAAACTGAGACGTCACTGGCGAAGCACGAGCTGGAGTATAAGACTGTCAAAGACGAATCTGTTTTCCTGAAGTTTAAGAAAAAAGCTACAAGCTCTTTTAGAAAAAGACCTTCTAGGAGTTCAGAAAACTACGATACCTATTTCATAATTTGGACGACGACGCCGTGGACGATTCCGTACAATCTTGCAATTATGGCGAATCCGGAGCTTGAGTATGTTAAGATAAAAGTTGATAATGAATATTGGATAATGGCGAAGGCGCTGGTCGATATTTTTATGGGTGCGGTCGTGGGAAAGAAGTTTGAGATTGTTGATACTTTTTGGGGCAAAGACCTCAAAGGGCAAGAGTATGAGCACTTTTTGGATAAGGACATGAATGGAATTTATGGGAAGCTGAAGAAAGAATGGAAGAATGTTCACACGATAATCTTGTCCAAGGAATACGTCGATACTTCTGCTGGAAGCGGGTTAGTGCATTGTGCGCCGGGTTGTGGTCCGGAAGATCAGGAAGTAGGGGCTCAGTATGGAATTGGTGCTTTTAATAATCTTAATGAAAGGGGAGAGCTTGAGGACGAGGGCAAGTTTAGGGGGTGGGTGGCCAGAGAAGAAGACGCGAAATTTATTGAAGAGTTCAGGAAAATGGGTGTTTTGATTGCGACGACCGAGGTCGAGCATGAATATCCACATTCAGATAGAAGCAAGAAACCTGTTATATTCAGAACAACGGAGCAGTGGTTTTTGAGGACAGAGGATTTGATTAAGGACTTGTTGAAATTCAACGAAGAAGTCCATTGGGAACCTAAGAGTTCGGGGGACAGTTATGCAAGATGGGCTGAGAATTTAAGAGACAATGGAGTAACGCGGCAGAGATATTGGGGATGTCCGGTACCGATTTGGATTAATGTGGATGATCCTCAGGATTATTTTGTTGTTGGAGGTGTTGAGGAATTGGAAAAGTTGAGTGGTAAGAAGTTTGACGACAAAACTATTCACAGGCCGTGGATTGATAAGGTTGTGATCGAAAAGAATGGGAAGAAGTACAGGAGGATTGAGGATGTGGCGGATGTTTGGATTGATGCAGGAACTGCCTCGTGGAATTGCCTGTATAATGATCCTAAACTGATAAAGAGATATTTCCCTGCGGATCTAATCTTGGAAGCTACAGAACAGACGAGGCTTTGGTTCAGTTTGCTACAGATTTGCTCGGCCGTGATGTTTGGCAAGACTTCTTACAAGAATGTCTACACGCATGGGATGATATTCGATTTTGAAGGGATGAAGATGTCGAAGTCATTGGGGAACATTATCTCGCCGTATGAAGTAATCGATAAGTTTTCTGCGGACATAATGAGAAATTATCTCTGTGCTATGACCGCTGGAGAAACTATTAGTTTTAATTGGGAAGATGTTAAAGTTAAGCAGAGAAATCTGATGATGTTGTTTAATGTTGCTAATTATATTTTAGATTTGGAAAGGCAGAAGCTTCAAAAAGGGAAACCGAGGGTAGAAGAAAAGTGGATCTTGTCTAAGTACCATTCAACGCTTGAGAGAATTACAGAGTTGTTTGATCAGTATCGGTTGGATGAAACTATACCTTTGATTGAGGATTTGTATATTTTGTTGTCTAGAGATTATATCAAGTTTGTTAGGGACAAAGCGACTGAAGATTCTGCAGTTCTTGATACGTTGAAGGAGATTTATTTGGGAATTTTGAAAATGTTCGCTCCTGCGGTGCCATTTTTGACAGAGCATATTTGGGGCCAGATGGGGCAGAAAGAAGAAAGCGTTCATTTATGCTCTTGGCCAAAATTTGATGCCAAGAAGATTGATAAAAAGTTGGAGGAAGAATTTGACGTTGCGATGAGGATTATCGAAAAAGGTTTGGCTGAGAGAGATCGGGAGAAAGTGGGATTGAGGTGGCCGTTGTCAAAGGCAGTGGTAAAAAGTTCGCTTAATATAAGCCAAGAATTGATTGAGGTAGTAAAAAATCAGCTTAATGTCAAGAAACTTGAAGTTAAAAACGTGAAGGGCAAGGAAATCCAGGTCGAATTGGACACTTTGATGACTCCTGAGCTGGAATCAGAAGGTTATGCACGAGAACTGGCAAGGAAAATTCAGGCAGAAAGGAAGAAAGCTGGGCTAAAAAAAGGCGAAGTTATCTCGCTTAAGGTTTGTGTGTCTGAAAGGATTCGCAACTTCTTGAAAAACCACATAGATTTTCTAAAAGAAAGGACAAATTCGAAGGAGTTAATCTTCGTCGATAGACTTGATGAGAAGGCCATATCCTTCGGTATCAAGGACGATAGGGTAGCGGTAAAGTTTCACTGATTAGTAGATTAAAAAAATATGCGTTGGTGTTAGAAAACATTTAAATACTTTGCACATTTATTTCTCTTGAGGTTGAGTAACTTTAGGATGATAATAAAAGATGAGTTTTTGAGCAGACTCAGGAAAATATTTGACCTGAACTTGTACGAAGCTAAGGTCTGGACTGCCCTACTTTCCAGGGGAGTTTCAACGGCCGGAGAGTTGAGTAATATTTCCGATGTTCCTAGGTCTAGAACTTATGATATTCTTGAATCTTTGGAGAAGAAGGGCTTTATTATCATGAAGATTGGCAAGCCAATTAAGTTTGTTGCCCTAAGGCCAGAAGAGGTAGTGGAGAGGGTTAAGAAAAATCTTGTTGTTGAAGCGCATGAAAGATCAAAGAGGCTGGAAGAATTAAAGGGTGACGATGTTTTGAGTGAGTTGAATGGCTTGTTTGAGAATGGAGTTAAATATATCGAACCTGCTGATTTGTCTGGGAGTTTGAGGGGCAGGCAGAACTTACATAACCATTTGGACATGATGGTTCGCTCGGCTGAAAAGAATATCACTTTGGTTACAACCGCGGATGGATTGAATAGAAAAATCGAAGCTTTGATGTCTTCCCTTGAAAAAGCTAAGAAGAGAGGTGTAGAAATTAGGGTTGCTGCTCCGATTACTGCGGATAACGTTAAGCTTGCAAAGCAGCTTTCTAAGATTGCAGACGTGAGAGATACAACAAATAAGAATGTTAATGGTCGATTTGCCATTATTGATGATGGGCAGTTGATGTTTATGTTGACCGATGATAAGAGTGTGCATCCAAATTATGATGTTGGTGTTTGGCTTTCTACTGATTATTTTGCCAAAGTAATGAACCAGATGTTTGACCTAGCCTGGCAGGATTTTGTTCCTTTGGCTAAAGCGAAGATTAAGTAACTGATAAGAAATAGAGTTTTGGTCTGGCTTTCTGTGTGTTTGCTGTTTTGGCATGGGGGATGATAAGAGTTGTTTCTCAGAGTGTTGAGATGCTTGGCGGTCTAATTTTTTCTGTTGCTGGCGTTGTCTTTTCGATTATCGGCTTAAAATCTTGGAATAAGGAAAAGTGCTGCTGATTTGTGCTCTTGCGGCTTCAGGGATAGTCTTGCTTTTGATGGTTTTTCTGTATTGCTTTTAGTAGCGGGAATTTAATGTGGAGGGTTTATTGGACTAATCACTCATTTCTTTCAGAGCGGTGTACAGAGATACTAAGAAATCCTCCTCGCGGCATCTGAGCTTCACAAGAGTTAAAAAGATAGTTTTCATTGGTGCTTGGTGGATGCCTTACAGTTATTAACTCAGTTGTTGAATGCTCACTCGTATTTAGTTGCTTTCTTTTCAGGAGCACTTTTAGGCGAAGAGACAATTTTCGTTCTAACTATCCTAGCTACGCAGGGAGTTTTTCCATTGTGGATAATCTTTACCTTCTCTTATTTAGGTGTTATCACGATGGATGTTGTTTGGTTTTATCTTGGCAGAGCTGGAATCTTTAAATTGCTTAAGAGATTTAGGAGAATTAACGAAGCGTATAAGAGGGCTGGGAACATAATTGATAAGTATTCAAGCAGGGGGATAAAGAGAGTTCTTCTTGTTTCCAAATCGGTTTATGGCATAGCTATACTTACTTTAATGCATCTTGGCGCATCTAAGAAACTCAGTTTTAAGAAATATCTTGTTAATAATATGATTGTAACACTTATCTGGATGATATTTATTGTCTCAATGGGCCTCCTAGCGGGTGCAGGTTATACCATAGCAACAATAATTTTCAAGAGTGTCCAAATAGGCGTAAGTGTTATAATCTTGTCTTCTCTGGCTTTCATAGTAATTGCAAAATGGTTCAAGAACTGGTTAATGAAAAGGCAAGAACTAT
>JAHIWJ010000079.1 GCA_018816205.1 Nanobdellota archaeon | reverse complement strand
GCGTCTTTTCTTTCCCAAAAAAGTACCACAATCCAAAAAACAAAAATCCTGGAAAAATCGCAAACAAAAACTTCCAAACTCTGTTCGAGCTATCAAATTCAAAACCATTCAGCGTGAAAACGTGATATCCCACAGCGCTCCCCTCAAACGGAACGTAAACAATAACATTCTCATTCGGATAATAAACATCCTTCCTAACAACTCCAGAGCTCGTTACAAGATTGCTCCCCAACTTCTTATGTTTCCCCGGAGAATAAACAACAAATTTTATATAATTTTTCCCATTTACCTTAAACAAATTTGCAGGCCTCAATTCATACTTAGCTTCAATCCAATAATCATTCCCTTCAAAAAACCCATACTGCCCACCGAATGTGCAGCCATACTCGTTCCTCTCGGTATACGGCAAACATCTCCCATCTTTTGTTCCATCAAAATAAACACAAAAATCATCATAATTTCTAAAATATGCCGTCCCTTTTTCGCACTCAACTTTATTTACTAAAACATAGTTCTTCAAACCCGCCTCGGTGTTAAATGCGGGATCCTGAAAAGTCCTGTAAAGCGTATGATACGGCTCATTCGGCTCATAATACAACCTCTCGCTAACATTCGCACCATTTATAGTCAGCTCTGCCCTATGAAAATTAAACTCCCACGAATCACCGTCAAAATAAAACATGCCGCCCCCAATAACAACTAGAATTAAAGAAATAACTATCGCGACATTAAGTTCCTTCATTTTATCTCCTGAAGACTATTGAAAAAATCCAAGTTCGCCCCACTAAACAAAAAGATTAAAACATTATAAAAACCTATTCACTAATGATATTTTCAAATACTGAGATTTACCACGGATTGTTTATCCTAGTAGTCTTGATTCTATCAGCCCTACCTTTACACAAAGCTGTAAAAATATTCAAGGGAAAAACAACATTTCTAAAAACCCTGTTTATAATGACCATTTCAGGTTTAGTAATTTCAACAATAGACCTCTTCGTTGCTTTCTACAGCGGATTAATAGCATTCGTCTTCCTAATTTGGATTTACAAAAAATCATTCAAACTAAAGTGGCACAAGGCAATAATGGTCTGGGCACTCCACCTAGCATTTGTTTTAATGTCTGCAATAGTCTTAGAATACTTAATTAAAGCTATTTCAGGAATTTCAGTGTTTATCTCGTAAAGACAGAGAAATTCGCAACCAAAAGATTTTAAATCTCCTTAGACTAATTACAATATGGTTCGTCCAATTTCAATAAGCAAGGTAATTCACGCAGCATTAATTTCTGCATTCTCAATCGCAACCGCTCTTATCTGGAAAGATGTAGTGCTCCACATCATTGAAAAATTCGCGCCCGCACAAAACGCGCTTATGTACGAAGTCCTAGTTGCAATAACCGCAACCATCCTATTGATAATCGTACTCTACATAATCCTCCGCACAGAATCACAAGCAGAATTTGTCATGAAAAAGTTAAAAGGTGGCACAGTCAAGTTCGAAAAAGTCCAGAAAAAACCCAAACCTGACCAGATTCAAAAATCAAAGTAACTATTCTTCACAAAAATCCCACATAAATTGGAAGAACTTTCTGTATCCATCCGCCAGCGTTCGAGACTTCATAACAAACTGTATCGGCGTCTCCTGCAACTCCCCAACCGAAACCCCTGCAAACGCAACAACATAATCTCCAAAAATATCAACAGCTGTCTGCGACGAATACTTCGCCGGCAAAAACTTATACGGCTTCCCAACAACCTTCAAAATCTCAGGTTTCTGCACCTTAACCTCTGCATCAAAAAGATGTATAAACTTAATCCCCCTCTTCTTCCTCTCCTTATCAAAATGATAAAGATAATGTTCAAGCCGTGAATCCAACCAAAACGCCTTCGCCCCAATAAAATAAACAGTCTCTCCCGTATCTAAAATATCCTGCAAATACGTCTTAAATCCTTCAATCCCCTTATGAAAATACGCCTCAACCTTACTCTCCTTAAAATGAAACAAATTCTGCAAATCAGGCAGCCGCCTCCCAATCACAACCTCCTTTTCCCTTAAAATCTCCAAAAGCCTCTCTGGGTCAGCCGGCTTGAAAAACTTCTCCCCTTTAACAAAACTCTCATGCGCAAGGCTCTTCTCCTGCAGCTTAGCTAAAGAATCATAAACATTCCTTCTATGCACGCCTGACTTCAACGACAATGCCTGCACCGATGCCTCACCCATCTTCAACATCGCTTCGTAAACCTTCGCCTCATTCGAACTCAGACCGATTCCCTTCAATAACTCTTCAAACATTTCCTTCTAAACCAACTTGAATTTTTATATTTTTTGGTGGTAATTGCCACCACAATAGTTTAAGTAGGAACTTCGAGCAGAAATATTATGACGAATGAAACGCAAACAAACGGAAGAGAAACGCCAGAATGGGTAAACCGGCTACCTAGCAAGGGTTGGATAGTCGGCAGAGGCCCGTTAAATGACAAATACGCCCTAACGACAGACTTACCAGCAAGGCTAGGAACAGGAAGACAATATGGCTCTGGAACAGAAACAGTAATTAGTATTGAAATTCCAGGCGGCGGTTATTTCGAAGGACGCACGCTCTCTTATGGGGATGAAGCAGAAACGAAGCTAAGAGGGGAAATCGCAAGAACTTATCACGCGCTAAAAACACTTGAAACAAACAGAACCCATTTACAACAAAGACTATTTTCTAAGCTAAGCGAAGTTATCGAAGAAACTGAAAGGAGGCAAGATTAAAATGATAGACAGAACACAGAGAATAGGAACACTTTATCTCCCAGAAATTGAAGCATCTATTGAACTAAGCCACGATGATGAAAATTTAAGAGCCCATACTAATTCAATTATGGGATGTGCTCGTACTCTTGGAGCTGTAGGGGATACAACCTCCTGGACAGTGTACGACCCAGGATATCCAAACCCAAGAGGAATTTCAAATATAGTTTGGAATGCATTCTCAGAAGGTCACCCTGAACTAGCAAAAATAGTTGCTGAACGCTACTCTGGGATAGACTACGAAGAAAGATGTCAAAAAGTGCTTGTCATAGGTTATGAACTTTTTAACGAAGGATTTTTAGGACATTTAAGAGCTCCATATTTTATAAAAAGAAAACAATAAAGATTTCCTTTTTTATTTTTCCTTCAACTCAAATTCTTCAACAACAGTATAAACCGGCCCCATCGGCTGCAACTCCGACCTCATCAACTTAAAACCCCCGACATTAAATTTCACGTCCCGAACACCCAACCTTTTGACATACCCAACAAAATCTTTCTTGTCCTTCACATATTTCACTCTCGCAATCGTCAAATGCGACATAAACCTTTTCTCTTTCTTAAACCCACATTTCTCCACTGCCAAATCAACTGCTGACTGCAAATCAAAAATTCCCTCCCCCCCAACTTTAATCCAAACTATCGAAGGTTTCCCTCGGTGATTAAACGTCCCCGCTTCAGCCAACCGCGCCTCGAATTTCCCAAACTTTATCTCGCGCAAAGCCGACCGAACCTCTTCAACTTTCTCGGCCTCAATCTCCCCAAGAAACTTCAAAGTCAAATGCAAGTTTTCCAGCTCAGTCATCTTCCCGGTAAACTGCTTATTTCCAAAAACCTCTTGCACCCTCGCGATTTCCTTCACAACTTCATCAGGAAAATCAATCGCGATAAATGCCCGCACTTTCTCCATTACCAAAACAAAAAACCAACAGAATTTAAATCTAACCAAAAAGTCCCTTAAACCAATTCATAAATCTCTGCCAAACGCCGCTGCTCACACAACTGCTATCAATGCAAAGATTGCTTTTACACTCAAAATTATTCTCGCAAGAACCCTCATCAGAAACTTGTTCCAGAAAACCTCCTTCAGAACAATAGTTTCCACTCTTCCTGTATCCTAAAGGGTAACACTTACCTTCTAACTGACAACCTTGACAAATATAATTAACTCCCGGTTCATTCCCCATCGAACTAACCTTTCCAACTTGAGGTTTTATCACCAAATCCCTACCACAACTTTCAAAAGCTCGAAAATCATCCAACTCCCCACTTGCGCTATTCTCCGCACAGTATTGAGTAGCATAAAATCTCCAAGTTGCTTCAGATTTGCAAGAACCATCCCCGCCCTGCTCAACTATTTCTTCATCATCCTCGCAAACCCAACTCGCTCGACTAAACTTCTCACTCGAGTATTCCTCATCCGGACCGCAATAAAATTCAATATAGTCATCTTCATAATCAAGAACTGTGTGTGCATATCCTCCGCAACTGCTATACCAATTCAAATCAGACCCTCCCAGGCCAAAAACTTGTGTTGTGCACTCTTCAATACCATCACAACCCGCCTCGCCCGCATTAGCTGACTTATGCCAGCAACTCTGCTTTGTATCCGAACCAATGAATCGACAAATAACTTCTTCACTGACCTGAGAATTTGATTCAACTTCGCATTTCCCAGTTTCGTGATTGCAACCAAATTCACACGGCATTTGTTCAGCACTACAATCAGACAAAATGCACTGAGAATACTCCTTCTCCATCATAATGCAATTACATTCAGGTTCGCATGCGTCATCGTTTTCTAATTCCAGACAGAACTTAGCATACTCGTCATACCCCTCAAGATATCCAACTTCCTTTAATACAATCCTCAACTGACCGATAATAACATAACCCCCTTCAAAAACAGGAGTCCCCCACTGCGGAGAAGACCATTCGTTCGGAACCCCTAATTCCCCATTGACCTTAAAACTAGCAAAATTATCTTCCGCTTCAATGTGAGAAAAAACCTCAAAGGTCTTTCCATCAAGATTATATATCTGCGTTTCGCCATCTCCGTGAACAAAACAATTTTGTGATTCGGAGTTGTCTAAAACCTCCTCTTCATCCGGACATTCCGAAGAACTCACACCATGGCATCCGCACATACCATTTGAGGTATAATCACAATATTTTATCTTCGAACCATCTCTGCACTCGTAATACTTCCAACAACCATAGTATATCTCAGTTCCTTCCGGAATTTCCTCATGAATCTTTTGCAAAGTGATGCTCGCAACTCTCGTCCCGTCATCATTTTTCACTGCACTATTCAAAGTTACCTTCAAATCGTAATAATTATCTTCAGTCATCTCAAACTTTTGAACATCCGGGAAAATGTCGACATCGGGATGTTCTTGGGTATAAAACCTCTTCCAACCGTGTGCGAAAATGCTAATCTGTGCAGAGTTATCTACGACTGACAAAACAGAGACATGTGCTTCATGCTCCCCCATTTGAAAGTTTATTCTATCTCCAGGCGACATATCCGGTGTATATCCTGCCTCTAACTCGCTATCGCCAACATTATAGGTTTTATAGGCTGAAACAGAGACTGCAAACAAAAAAATAAAACTGACTGCAATAAGAAATACAAATTTTTTCATTCTAAACAAAAACAAAAAGGTATTAAATAACTTTCCTTAACTTCAATCTAATTTGAAGCCCACCAAAACCCTTTAATAATCCTTTTCCCATATTCAAAAATGTTCGAATACTTCCTGCTTGTTTTGGGGATTATCTTTCTCATAAAAGGGGCAGACTTTCTCGTAAAGGGCTCATCCTCTCTTGCGCACCGCCTAAAAATCTCCAGTCTGGTGATCGGCCT
>JAHIWJ010000078.1 GCA_018816205.1 Nanobdellota archaeon | reverse complement strand
TCCAGGATATTGGCTCAAACCCCGCATCTCTCATCTCTTGATATGTAGCATTAACACGAGGTAATTTGAAAGATGGAGTCCTTACTAATGGTCTACCCTGAAATAAATTAGGTTTACTGCCCTCAGGCGGTTTCCACCCCCTATAGAAATAACGTCATTCTCATCCTCAGTCTGGCCCAGCCCATCAAATGTTTGAATTAAATGTACAACTATCGAAAGAGCTATGGCAAGAACGATGATTAAGATCCCCCTATTCATAAAATATGTTATTGCTCTGTGTTTTTATTCCTTACTAAAGACAGATAGGTGTTTGATTATTCATCTAAAGCAATCTTCTTCTTGTTTCCTACTATGCTTTGACGATATCCAAGATATGCCCTTATACCTCCGTAAGCAAGAGACAACGATACCAAGAAGTAAATAACAATATCTTGGAATGTTACAATCCCTACATTAAAAGCCAACAATAGAAATATGGCTGTAAATAAAACCCAGAAACTTATTCTTTTTGTTATTGGTTTTTTCATAACATCCACAAAGAATCTACCTTTTTATCCCTTTCTAAATCCCAAGCTTCTCAACCAAATCCGCGGGCGGCCGAATCGGCCTGCCTGTTTTGACATTAACAAAAACATACTCCATCCTAGCATCAGCGACCTTTTCTCCTCTCCGAACCATCCTTTGTTCAGAAGTGACCCTAACTCCACCAGCATATTCAAAAGTCGTATAAACACTTACGATGTCATTCAAATAAATAGGCCTAAAGAAATTTCCCCCTAAATGCCTGCTAACATATAACGCAACACCCCCTTCCCTTAAAACATCGGCGCCCAACCCATTACACGCCAAAACCTTCTCGCGACTTGCCTCAAAAAAGACGCCCTGACACCGAGTATTGTTCCCATGCCCATTTCCATCTAGATGTTCCTGCCTGACAACATAAAAGTGCCTGCTTTCTTTCATAAAAGCCCACAAAATTCTCAGCTTATAAAATTAACTCCCCCGCACCCGCCCCCGCTTTCCCCGTTGGAATAAATATACTCAAGACAATTTCCATAAATATCGTTCATTTCAGTAATGTAAGAACAATACGGATAAGGAAACATCACGTCCTTGAAATATCTAAGGTCCTTAAAGAACCACCCATAAAAACTATGGAACGTCGGAGTCTCGCTATGGGCAAATCCAAAAACATGCAAGACGTCATGAACTTCCCTTGCAGGAAAATTAAGACAATAAGACCTCCCAGAATCCGCAGAATAAATCGACTTCCGCGCGTGGGTTATTATGCCATTCTCAACGGTCGGCTCAGCCTCTTTTAACAAATTAATGTCTATAACTCCGCTTACCGAACTAAGCGTCACATAGCAAACTTCATAAACATCCGAGGTATCATTCCTAGACAAAACCGTCACGCTGGTAACATACTTGCCTTCGCCCAACACCTCATAACCGCTAAACTGCACAGTCCTATAATCCAAAACAAATTGCGTGCATTCTTCATAATCCTCCAACTTCTGGAGAATCTCTTGATAATCAACACAAGTCACATCAACATCTGCAGTTATATTCCCAATAACTTCAGTAAACTCCACCTTATTACCGCTCTCCGCTTCGATAATCGAAAAGGCGTCCTTCATGCGCTCAACAGGAAAACCCTCGCATTTGCTGGCGTTATTTACGTACTTATAGGTCAGCGGCATGTGATCCCAATGCAGTTCTGTGATGTTCTGAAAAGGCACGACCTCAACAGTTTCATTTTCCATAGTTTGACCATCCTCACCGCCTCCAATCGTAGAATTATTGACTGCTTCATTAGCGATCTCCCCAGAATCATTTTGCACAGCCGGCGGAGTAACGTCCTCCGGCCCGTTATCCCGAATTATAAAAAAATAAAATCCTGCGCACACCACCAAAAAAATCAAAACAAAGCCAAGGATTTCTCCTTCGATTTCCATTACTCGTCCTCCTGCGGCTGAGTTTCTTTCTTAGAAGAGACCTCCCCTCCCTCGCTCTTCCAAAATTCAATAAGCGTATAAATAATCCTCATAAATATCTCAACAACCAATACCACTAGAATAAACGAAAGAATATGGTCCAGCAAAGACGGAATCGACCTTAAATTCTCCATCAACAAATCAAGATTAAATCCGCCCGCAGACAAAAGCAAAAACGAAAGCGTTGTGAAAGGAAAGAGCTTCGCAAGATCCGTAGCTATCTCGCCCCGAATGTAAGAAAGAACGCGGATAGCCCCAATCAGCGCTGCAGAAATCCAAAGGATGTAATCCACAGTAAGGCTCTCACTGCTTATCAAAGAAATTAATATGGCAATTCCGGCAAACCAAAGCATAATCAGGAACGGTATGAAAAAGATATACTCGATAAGATAAAAAAGCATTGCAACAATCTTGCTTGTTACAGGATGATCTGAAGTATTGTACTTATAAAGGTTTAAACTTATCAAGTTTCTCTTAGAAAGAGACTTGTAAAACTTAAAAATAAACAACGAAGCAACAACAAGAGTCGCCAAAAGCACCAAGACCGCTACAGCCAAATCCTCGCTAAAAGTAAGAGAAGTAAAAAAATTACCACTTAAATTAAAGTTTACCACATTCACCTCTATCTTTCTTGGTAAAAAGAGTTTATAACTTTTACCTATTCAAGGGCTCTGTTGAAAAAGTCAGAAACGACGCGCCGTAGCAGGCGAGCAGAGCGAGCGCCAACAAACAAGACGCAGCAAAACACAATTAGCGTCCTATTGCGACGCGTGCAGGTTCGCTATTTTATTTGGGGCGAAGGGGAATGGCAT
>JAHIWJ010000077.1 GCA_018816205.1 Nanobdellota archaeon | reverse complement strand
TTTTTTATCGTCGCTAAATTTTTCAAAATAAATTTTCTTACTTTTCAAGTAACAAATTGTGAGTTCGGGTAATCGCGAAGAAAACTTTCAGTCTACTAATTCCCCACTATTGTCCTATCCATTCTTTGATGAAATTCGGATGCATATTTCGCCAGATACCTGTCCATTGCAGCAAGATAAGTTCGCATATGATGTTCCACAACCTGTTCTTGCGTCCAATGACGAACACCCGATCTTGGCTCGTTGTCACGACCGTAAGAAGGCCCCGTTACAGGATGTGTATCCCTCAAGTAATATCTAGTCGCTTCAACTTCTGTTACCACGGTTCTTTCAGCATCCACCAACGGAACATCTGGCGTAATTTGACCGGCCAACTTCTGACAAAAAGCCTTAGATCTTTTCATAATCTTGAATGATATTATTAATTTAAAAATATTATCGCACTGAACTGTTATTAACAATTTTTATAAACCACACATTCTTTCCTGAACCATGGGTGCAGAAACTATTTTAGTCGAATATCTTGGTCAGCCAGGATGGATTGCGTATTCGCTTTTTGCATTTGACGTTATCCTCTCGGCTTTTGCAGTCTGGCGCACAACGCGATTAAGACAGGGCGTCTGGGCAGTTCTTCTTTTAATTTTCAGAACCGCGGGCATTTTACCAATAGTTTACTTAGTTTTCTTCGCCAAGTGGAAAAAGAAAAATCACACGTCTGACAAAGCACCATAAACCTTATTACCTCCCCATTTATCTTGCATTTATGCCAAATACAGCAGCAGTTGAAAAGTTCCTAGAAACAGGCATGGGCTATGAGGAAATTGCAAGATTCGTATATGGCCAGCCTCCAAGAGAACCAATAAAAATAATTTTACAAGGAACAATCCTCGGAACAATTAGATTAGAAGCTACAGATATGCGGGCAAGATTGGGAGGAGACTGGAGAGACGCCATCCCCCAATTTCCAGCCATCCGCCGTATCGATGAACTTGAACAAGTCCGGCAAAGATTAGAACCTGGCAGTACTAGATACTGGTATTTTGAGAACGATATCTCAGGTAATCCTCCCTCTTGCTTAGCGAGAATGAAAGATTTTCCCTATTTTCTATGCTCGGGATTACTTTTCAGGTCTATGTTAAGGGCAGAAGTGCAACAATTGTTAGACAGGAAATTATCAGAAAGCTTTCCAGAAGCAAAAACAACATACTTTTATGATGGACAATTTTCATTATCCTTTGATTCAGATTCGTTAACACTCCGAGCAGGCGGTTCATGTGAGAGAAGAGGTGCACATTATTTAGTTGCAGCGTTTCATGCTAAATCTGATGTTGTAGAATGGGTGAATGAAACATTAAGGTCATATGTCGGAATGATGCATGCCATAAATAAGGGCGATGTAAAATCATAACCATTTACTCAAACTATCGTTCAAAGTAAAAACCTTTCTTGACCCTCCGCCCTCGCTTTTGTTCACAACGCCATGCAGCGCCTTATAAGCGCACCAATCACACCAAGGTTTGCCACAAGCCGGCCACTCAGTCGTGTTCCGAATCTTCCCAATCAAAGCAAGCGTCTGATTCTTCAAAACATCAAGCTGCTCTTTCGTTCGAGAAGAATGAACTTTTTTATTATGCGCTAAAAAATGCCAAGTCAGCTTAACTCGCACATCTTCTCCGAACAAATCCTGCAATCCGAGATGATAAAATGCCAACTGTCTATCGGCGTCTACTTCTTTCTGCTCCTTCATCTTGCCGTTTGTCTTGTAATCGTGAACTTCGTAACTTCCATCTTTGTGTTTCTCGAGTCGATCAATGTAACCGGTAATATAAACACCATCGGTAATCGGAAACCACAACTTCTTCTCAACTTCAACAGTAAGTTTAGAAAAAGGCAGATTGCTCCGGTAGTAATCAATCAAAAACTTCACTCCTTTATTGAAAAAGTTCTCAACATTTTCTCCCGCAGGTACGCGAATATCCAGCGTGTACGTGTCATGCCACTCTCTCGCGAAATACTCAATCACCTCATCCAAATCCAAAACCTTCCCGCCCATCAGTTCAACATAAAGATTTTCAAGCGCCGAATGCACAGTGCTCCCCAAAAAAGCGTGAATGCTCGACGGTAATTCAGGAAAAGTCCTGTCAATATACTTCACTTTGTACGCCTCAGGACACATTTCATACAAGCTCAGTTTGGAATGCGAATAGACTTCCATTCGCCTAAAAAAAGAATCAAGTATAAAAGCGTTTAGTTAATGTCTGCGAATATATGGTTTGACTTTTCTTTCAATATCCGCAATTATTCTTTCCCTTTGCGGGTGAGCGCCGTTGCAGGGTTTTAATATCTCAAAAGCATGCGGCTCTGCGTCCCTCCCGTAAAACCCTTTAAGTTTTTCAGGAATTCTAAAATCCCCCTCTCCAACACACCCCACGCAGTTCAATTTGACTTGGGCGTGGATTGCAATATTTCTAATTTGCTCAGGAGTTTCAATTCCGGTAAATACATGTGCATATAGTCCTGCCTCCTCAAGCTCTATTCTTTCTCCGCCCACATTAGGGCTTTCCGGCAAATATCTGCCAACAAAAAGGGCAGCTTGCGCAGACTCATCGTACATCACACAACCAGCATAACCAGAAACAGGCGGCCGTGCCCAGGAATAATCGGTTTCTATCGGCGCATCAGCCACAGGCGTAGCAACACGGTCTGCTAAATGACGCATTCTTCTCATTCTGTTGCGGTTCATACCAATTCTCTCAATTCACGATATTTAAAATTAATTATACGCCCCCATCTCAAGACCAATACCAATATATACCCAAACTGCTAATTAAAAAGATGCAAACCCTATTCAAACGTCACCAAAAAGTTCGCCTCCTCACAGACCCGGACCCGGAATACACAGAATATCACACAGAAAATACCGACGAAGAACAAGTCCCAATAAGAAAAGGAATGACAGGAGAGATTAATCTAATTTTACCAAACGGCCAATATCACATAAGAGTTCTAGATGACCAAGGCAGAGAACTCGCCTACGTCGTCATGAGCGAAGAATTTTTAGAAGCACTTTAAAATGCAACAAGAAAATAACAAGAGGTTAAATTCCATAGATCTTCTGAGAGTCCTTGCTATTGTGCTCGTTCTTGCATTTCATCTCTTATTCGAGTTTACCTGCAGCGACTCGCTTCGTTATCTCGGTTTCGTCGGCATCTCTCTCTTCTTCATTGTAAGTGGATTTCTTCTGGCAAAAAAATACCCGGACCTGGAAAATTTCTCTCCGAAATGGTTTTTCCACAGATACATCAAAATCGCCCCGCTCTACTACCTCTCTCTCATAATGGTAATCCTTCTTTTTTCCAGGCAGGCCTTTTACGGCTCGATGCTAAAAAACCTAATTTACCATTTTCTATTCATCGACTTCATTTCTGAGCAGACAGCTTACTCAATAATCAGCCCGGCCTGGTTTCTGATCCCATTAATCGGTCTGTATATTTTATTCCCCTATCTAAACAGAATCATGAAGCGCGCTCCCGGAGCACTTCTGATAATTTTTATTCTAATGACTGTTTTAAGAATTGACAAAGGCACGCTCACAGGCTTCTCACCATTCTTCTTCATTGGAGAATTTTGCTTTGGAATTCTAGTCGCTCACCAGAAAAAAAATCCAATCTTGCTCTCTTCTCTTTTGACTTATCTAATCATGCCCGTCATGGTTTTACCTTTTGCCATCTTCTATGCAATTTATCACTTTAGGATTTCAGTACCCGCTCACGCAGTCACCTCATTCATCGGAGCAAACACCCTTGCATTGTTCCTATTCCACGAGTCTTTCATAAAAACTGCCCTCGGCAAATGGATTATTTTCTCCCTCCCCCAGATACCAGGCCTGGCAGTGCTGGCAGTAGCAACATTTTTAACAATCACAGTATCAAAGAAAATAGAAAAAATGACCCTCTCAACAAAAACCTCCACCGAACTCAAAGGCAACGCAATCGTGGTAATCCTGCTAATCCTCGTTGGAATAATTTCACTAACCTTGGCAAACACCGCCTTCAAAGAAATATCGCTCTCCCCTCCAGGAACCCTCACTCAGAAGGGAAATATTCTTGTTCTGGATGTCTCCTCAAAGAAAATGTCTTCTGAAGAAGGATGTTCCTTCCTAATTTCTGGAAAAGCAAAAAATATCGGAAAAGAACAAGCAAACTCCCCACTAATTGAATGTAAACAAATTGCCTATCCAATAACTTCAGCACCGTCCAGCGCAGAAATAGTCCAATTAGCAAACATTCCCCCTGGCCAAGAAACTCATTTTGAACTAACCGCAGCAGGCAGCTGCAACATCGAAAGATTCGAATGCTACGCTAATTAAAACCAAATTCTAAATGAAAAATTAAAAAAATAAAATTTTTTTAATGTCGTGCTAGACTGAAGACATGCTTCAATGCTACGATAATTGTGGCCGGCACAAACAACATTGTTAATGCTTGCAACGTCACAAAGAAGATTGGCACGAGCTGAACTACTCCTTGTCCAAGAGTCGACACAATGACAAGCACAGTGCCCGCCATCAAGAACGGTGTAACTTCTTCTTCAGCAATGTTCAATAGGCCAATGACAATACCCAGCACAACCAAAACATAGGTCACGCCCGGGCTCAAATTGCCGATTAGACCAAAAATCAAAGCTAAGATGACACCAATCAAGAAGGACCAACTTCCTAGCATGCTTCCACCCTTTTTCTTAGGCATTTTCAACCTCCTTTTATACATTTTAGTATCAATTTTCTTTTATATATGTTTGCTTTATACACTTTAGCAGTTGATACTTCAGAATAAACCCATAAAGCACTAAAACTCCAAAAACTATCAGGATTACCCCCAGCAAAGAAATCGGCGAAATAGAAGAGGTTTCAGAAACAGAATGTCCTGTAATGTAAGACGGAAGAAAAAAAATGAACGCCCCGCTCAAAAGTAAAAGGAAAACATGCACCCCATGACTCCTCCTAATTAATTTTCTTCTAAACCAGCCCATATTTTCCGTCTTCCTCACTACTGCCGCTTTCCGACGGTTTTTCTTTGCCAGCTTTTCCATCTTCCAACAGTCATCCATGCCTGCAGTTTCATAATCGTCAGCAGAACGACGAAAAAGTCGATAAGCTAATTTATATTCGCCAATCTCTTCAGCAAACCGCGCTCCAGCCCGATAAGCCTGAGCCGCGCTTAAATAGTCATCCTTCCTCCCAGACAACTCTCCTCTTTCATGGTAAAGTCCGCCTAACTTCTCATTTGCAAAAGCCATGCCAGAAGGTTTTGAACGTCCCCTGTTCTCCAAAAGCTCAACCTGATGCGACTCCAAGATTTTTATCTCTCTGTCAATTCTCTCAAGAGTTTCTTTTAACTCAAAAGAACTTCCTCTCTTAGAACTCTTTCCCATCAACAATCAACTAAAACATCCTTTTTATTTATTTCCAAATCCCAAACCTTTTTTAATTAAAAATCCCTCACACGACTATGAAAAAAGAGGAAGCTCATTCAAGTCTAGACCCTTTTAAGGAACTCGACCACAAAACAACAGGGTTATCACAAGAAGAAGCAAAGAAAAGAAAAACAAGATACGGTCCAAACGAGCTGAAGGACGTATCGAAAAGAACACCTCTAAAAATACTTTTGGCGCAAATCAAGAGCAACTTCATGATTTATCTATTGTTTGTTGCTGCAATTATCTCTATTCTAGTTGGAAAATCACTCACCGCCTACACCATCTTTGCAGTAATCTCTCTAGTAGCGGTAGTCGGATTTATCCAAGAATATCGATCAGAGAAAGCAATAGAATCTTTGAAGGGAATGCTTGTTCCAATTTCCATAGTCATCAGAGACGGAAAAGAAATGGAAATCCTCTCAGCAGATGTTGTGCCTGGAGATATTGTTGTTTTGCGCAACGGTGAGAAAATTTCCGCAGACTGTGTCATCTTAGAAGAAAAAGAGCTAAGGGTAAACGAATCTGTTCTCACAGGCGAGTCGCAGGAAATAAAAAAAGAAGCTGTAAAGAACCCAGGCAAGTACAAAGAAATAAATCAAATATTTATGGGCACTTTTGTTGTCAGTGGTCGTTGTCTCGCTAAGGTAACCCACACTGGAATGAACACTCGCTTCGGCAAAATCTCGAGCATAATCTCTACCGCTGAAAAAGAATTGCCTTTGCAGAAAAAGGTCAACAAAATAGCAAAGGTTATGGCCATAACGGCGATTATAGTCTCGGTTCTCACAGGCGCAATAATTTTGGTTGAAAGCGAAACGATTACCCCTGACCTGCTGGTAAATGTACTAATTTTAGTCATCGCTCTTTCTGTCTCAGCTTTTCCAGAGGGTCTGCCAGTTGTTTTGATAACGACCCTAGCTTCCGGTGCTCGCGCAATGGCCAAACAAAACGCAATCGTGAACAGAATGTCTATAATAGAAACTCTCGGAGAAACTACTGTAATCTGCACCGATAAAACTGGCACTCTGACAAAAGGTGAGATGACTGTAAAAAAAATCTTCTTGGACAACTCAATAATCGAAGTATCCGGCACAGGCTATAGTGGCGAAGGCAAATTTTCAATAGGCGGGAGAGAGAGATCTGTAGAAAAAGACAAGGTTCTAAACCTTCTTCTAAAGAGCAGCGTTATCTGCAACGACTCAAATATAGAAAGAACTGGAGAAGACTCCTCCTACCACGTGCGCGGCAACACAACAGAATCCGCCCTCCTCATAATGGCCGCAAAAGCAGGCATCTTCAAAGAAGACTTAAAGTTTATAAGAAAAGAGGAAATTCCTTTCAGCTCAGAAAGAAAAACCATGGCTGTCTCGTGCAAAACCGCCGAAGGAAATTTTGTCTACGCAAAGGGTGCAATTGAATTCTTATTAAACAAATGTACATACATTAGACACAAAGAAAGAGTGTTTACCTTAACTGAAAAGGAAAAAGAAAAAATTCTACAAGCCAATGCAACTATAACCTCAGGTGCATTTCGAACCCTTGGGTTAGCTTACAAAAAGTTAGAAAATCCTAAGGAGAAATTGGACGAAGATCTAGTTTTCATTGGGTTTGTCGCAATGGAAGACCCTCCAAGAGAAGAAGTCAGGGCCTCGCTTGAGATTTGCCACAAAGCCGGAATTTCTGTAAAGATGATCACAGGAGACAACAAAGAAACCGCTCTTGCAATCGCAAAACAAATCGGTTTAAGCGGCAAGGTAATGGGTGGAGAAGAACTTGACGCCATAACGGATGATGAGTTAGAAAAGATCATTAAAGACATAACTATCTTTGCCAGAGTAAAACCCGAAGATAAGTTAAGGATCGTAAGAGCTCTAAAAAACAACGGCGAAGTCGTGACCATGACAGGCGACGGAGTTAACGACGCTCCCGCCTTGAAAGAGGCGCATATAGGTGTTGCCATGGGCCAAAATGGAACAGACGTCTCGCGTTCCGTCGCGGACTTAACACTGAAGGATGACAATTTTGCAACAATTGTAGTTGCAATAAAAGAAGGCCGAACAATCTTCAAAAACATCAAAAAATTTGTAACCTATCAGCTTTCTTGCAACACCGCCGAAATCACAATCCTCTTCCTTGGAGTCGCGCTAGCTCCTCTACTCGGCTGGCAGGTTCCGCTACTTTTAGCCTTGCAGATTTTATTCATGAATCTTGTAACAGACAACCTGCCAGCAATTACTCTAGGGTTCAACCCCTACTCCGGCGACGCAATGGAACATAAACCAAGAAAAAATCGGGATATACTCAACCGTAGCATGATTTCCTTGCTTACTTTTAACGGCGCATTGCTGGCGCTGTTCACTCTTTCAGTATACTTCATAAGTTTCAACATCGCAGGCCACAATACGGCCTATGCTCGCACCACCGCTTTAGTTTCCCTTATTTTTTTAGAAGTCGCATCCGCATTCAACTTTCGCTCCTTCAGGAAAGGTGTTTTAAACAGATCTCCTCTAGTGAACCCCTACCTTTTCTTCGCATCCCTGACCTCAGTCGCCGCAGCAGTCTTAATAATTTACACTCCACTAAACAAATTATTCGAAACCGTCCCTATCGGACTTCAAGGATGGCTTGTTGCAGTTTTCTCAGCTCTTTTGTTAATCATAATTTATGATGTTTTAAAAATAGTAAATAACAAAAAGAAATTTATTGATTTAGAAAACTAGTAAAGGGGTCTCCAGAGAACCCAACCCAGACTTCTTTCCCACGATGGAACAAAATCCAACTACCTTAACGCAGGCCTCAATTTGCCAAAATTTTTTAATAGATAGAGCTCCACAGTAAATTTTATAAACATCAATTATGCATAAAGCTTCATGAAACTCATACCAATTGGTGAACGCATCGTTCTAAAACAGGTAGCAAAAGAAGAACGCACAAAATCAGGAATTTACCTGCCAAAATCCGATGACAAAAAAGAAGGCATAGTCGTTGAAGTCGGCACACTAAAGGACGGCTCCCTAATCCCTCTAAAAAAAGGCGACAAAATCATTTATGGCGGCTACAGCAGCGAAGAATACGAAGTCAATGGCGAAAAGCTTTTAATCATCGAATTCAAGGACGTTTTAGCCAAGGTGGATGGACAATGAACGAGAACAAAAGATACTACACAATCCATGAAAAAGGAACAGGTCACCCGATACAAGTGAACTGTCTTAGCCAGATGGGGCCAGGAGACACTGTTGAAATGGTTGGCGCAAATGGTAAAAAAACCCTTATGTTCACAGGAGAACATCGCAACGGCTGCATGTTTTTTTCGATTGGGGGGGGCGGCTCTGCTAGATTTGACCCCAGAACTCTTCGGCCAACTTCTGATGGGCATGCAGAAGATTCTGCTTACAATAACGCAAGAGCAAACCAAGGCACCCCGTCAGGGCATGTCGGTAAAAGTTATCTCGGGGAACCAGAAAGATGGTAAAACAAATAATCTTCGACGAAAATGCACGCTCGGCCTTGCTAAAAGGCATAGACAAAGTCGCAAACACCGTAAAGGTCACACTCGGTCCAAAAGGAAGAAATGTAATTCTTGACAAGCATTCTTCCCCATTAATAACCAACGACGGCGTAACAATCGCAAAAGAAATCGAGCTAAAAGACAAATTCGAAAATATAGGCGCAAAACTTGTCAAGGAAGTAGCCTCACAAACTCAAGACAAAGCGGGCGACGGCACAACCACCGCGGTCCTGCTCGCACAGCTGATGATAACCGAAGGCCTGAAAAACATTACCGCTGGCTCAAACCCAATTGAAATTAAAAAAGGCATTGAAGCAGCAACAGAAAAAGTGGTCTTGATGTTAAAAGAAAAATCAACAAAAGTCAATTCAAAGGAGCAGATTGCACAAGTCGCAACAATATCTGCAAACGACGACGAGAAAATTGGCTCTTTAATCGCAGAGGCAATGGAAAAAGTCGGCGCAGACGGCGTCATCACAGTCGAAGAAGCAAAATCCATCGAGACAAACCTCGAGTTAGTCGAGGGAATGCAGCTCGACAAAGGCTACCTCTCCCCCTACATGGCTCTCGACCAGGAAAAAATGGAAACTTCTTTCGAGAATCCTTACATTTTGATAACCGACAAATCAATCTCTTCAGTCAAAGAGCTGATTCCTGCTCTAGAAGCCGCTTCAAACGAATCCAAACCGCTTTTAATAATTGCAGAAGAAGTTGAAGGCGAAGCCCTAACGACTTTAGTAATCAACCTTCTTCGCGGAGCTATCAAGGTCTGCGCAGTCAAATCACCCGGCTTCGGCGACGAAAAAAGAGACCTTCTCGAAGACATCGCAATTCTCACAGGAGGCAAGGTTATCTCAAAAGAACGCGAAGACAAGCTAGAAGAAGTATCAACACAAGACTTGGGAAGCGCAGCGAAAATAAAAGTCACCAAGGATGAAACTCTAATTATAGAAGGCAAGGGAGATAAGCATCAAATTGAACAAAGGGTTCGTTCAATAAAATCAAGAATTGATTTAGAAACCTCAGATTTCATAAAAGAAGACTTGCAAAAGCGGCTTGCTAAACTATCAGGCGGCGTCGCAGTAATCAACGTCGGCGCAGCAACCGAAACCGAACTCAAGGAAAAGAAAATGCGCATAGACGACGCCTTGCACGCGACAAAAGCGGCAGTAGAAGAAGGCGTTGTCTCAGGCGGCGGCGTCACACTCCTGCATGCATCTAAAATTCTAGACACGCTCCAACTCTCAAACGAGCAGGCTGTCGGAGCAAAAATCGTAAAGAAATCTCTCGAAGGCCCAATCAGACAAATTGCAGCAAACGCAGGAAAAGACGGCTCCGAAGTTCTAGCAAATCTCCAAGGCAAGCCAGAAGGAACAGGATACAACGCTCGCACAGACACATACGAAAACTTATTTCAGGCCGGAGTCATTGATCCAACAAAAGTCGTCCGCAACGCTCTCCAAACTGCCTCAAGCATCGCCGCAATGGTTTTGACAACCGAAGCCCTCGTTGCAGACTTTGAATCAGACGACAAAGACAAAGTCGACAGCAACCCCGCAATAATTATCTAGTTCTAAACTTTGTATAGTCTGGTAAAAATAAAAAACTTTTAAACCTTACAAAACTAAAAATCGCCATCTTCCATATCGTCACATCCAGAGACTATCTTAGTTCCTCTCTTTGTCTGAATGATTTTTTGGGTATGCACAATATCTAAATTATGTGTGACTGCAAAACTACCATACTCCCTGCCTATCTCTAGTCTTAGTTCAGAAATCCTTTTTTCTCTTTCACAATCATAAGCCATATCCCTTATAGCATTTCTTCTTTCAATCAAAGCCCTTGGCACATACAATTTTTCATCTTGTCTTCCACAGGCGTGATATTCACATACCATTCCAACTACATCCTGCGCAATATCCAAATGTTGTAATAAAGTCATTCCATATTTAATCAACAAATTTATTTTAAATTAACTAATAGTAAAAATATACAGAATATCCAGAATATACAGATTAATTTTTAACAGACAACAATCTTTATATACTACAATCTCGAAAGTTAGAAATAAAAGGGGAACATGGGAAAATATTGTATCTACTGCAAAACAGACATCAATCCCGACTCTGTCGTAGACGTATGTCAAAGATGCGGCATCAGTGTCTGGGGGCATAAAATGTTTGCTGCAATTGTCGAGAACATGCAGGACGCCAGAGAGGCCGGAGATTTATATCAAGGCTCTGTAACCGACGCAGTGAATCCTAAATCAAAAATAAGTTCAAAACAAAAGTCAGGCATAAGCGGCATAGCTGCCGAAGCCCTAGCCACCCAAGCGGTCAAACCTATAGAAAGACAAATAGACTCCCTCCCAGAACCCGAAAGAAATGATATTCCTCCACTAGTAGACCCCTTTGCAAAACCTGACTCCTATGGTCCAGAAAGAGAGATTCATCCGGCCCCCCAGCAAAACCTAAAACCTTTCCGGCCCCAAATAAGCCCCCAAGCTGAAGAACCCGAAGACTCCGCTTCTTTCCTAATCGACAACGTAAACCAATTCTAACAATCCTCAAGGCAATAAATTAATAAAGTAGATAATTTAATTATTAAATGGATGAATGTGAAACAATTGAAAGAATGTGTTTAGATGATTCAGTTGAACCATACGATCCGACACTGAGTCAAGACGGCAGTACGCCAAGACCAACAGAGTACAACCGCCAGGTTCCGTTGGGTAGATGGTCAGACAGAGAACCTTGTATTGGTGGTTGGGGATTGTTGGAAAGAGGCGCGTGCCGCACCAAGTCTCCAAGAAAGTAATTACTTATCTTCATTATCCTCAATTAATCAAAACCTTTTTAAACTAATTCCCTCAGTAAAATCTATGCTAAAACGTAAAACCCCAAAGCAGAAGGGAAAGTTCTCTTTTACCAGATTTTTCCAGAAATTCCAGCCAGGTGACAGCGTGGCCGTAGTCAGAGAATTAAGCATCCCTCTGGGCTATTCAAAGCGAATCCAGGGCAGAACAGGCAAGGTCCTAGAAAAGCGCGGTTCCGCATATTACATCGAAATCAAAGACCTTCACAAGCCCAAAAGGTATTTAATCAAGCCCATCCATCTAAAAAGGATAGAGGACGTGAAATAAAATGAGCAGTCAATCAAATTCTAACTGGAGAGCAAGGTTTATTCCAGAAGAAAGGACTACCCAAGGAGAGTTATCCGGCGGTATTTGGTATTTCGAAGGACCAGCCAGACTTATCCCGACAGTTATCGAATTAGATATTAAGATATCGGACTATCGCCCCGACTCTAAGAGAGCTATGGATAAAAGAAGAGGTTTGTTTTATGGCGTTGTTGATGAACGAGGAGATTTAGTATGACAATCCACGCAAAACAACCCCTAACCCTCGTAGAAGTCAAAGAAATAGTTGACAAAATGGATGAAAAACAAGAGATGAAAGAATATCTAAAGAACTTCACAAAATTATCAAAAAAAGACGCCAATAAACTTAAGGAAGAAATAACTTCCCTCGGCAATGTAAAAATCCAAGAAGAGCACATAATAAAACTCGTCGATATCGTTCCGAAGGATGCAGAAGATGTCAGCAAAATCTTCAGCGACACGAGCTTGACGGAAGAGGAAACAAATGCAATCCTGGAGATTACAAAGAAATACTGAAGGCAGCAACCATGGAAGGAAAAACATCATCAAGAAGAAATCTAGAAAGACAATTTAGTTTTAACTCCCTTTGTTTTGCTCACTCCAACATAAATCAGTGTAATCCCAAAGTGGTCTGGGTTGGTTGGTGTCATATTTGTTTAGTAAATAACTTCTGGACGGAGGCCCAACCATAAAATGACAGAAAAAGAAGACAATGCAATAATCTTGGATTATCTGCCCTATGGCTATCCAATGGAAAAGCACACGAATCCAATAGCTCAAGCCATCGGTGTTAAAACTTATTCTCTTCTAGAACTTATTCCCCGCCGAGGCGTCACACTAGCACCAAAAGAAAAAGTTTATATAGGCCCGGATAAACGTGATAAGATATACTACATCGCAGGTAGGCTTCATCGTGAGAAGCTTACAGAAACTGCAAAGATCCAACTGCAGGAGTTCGTTGAGGCAGTGGTTGGGGAGCAGGAGAAAACCTTCGTGGAATTCTTCAACAATGCTCAAGCCATCAACACGCGCCTACACCAACTTGAACTCTTGCCAGGTTTTGGAAAAAAACACACAAAGGAAGTTATGGATGCGCGAAAAGAAAAAGCGTTCGAAAGCTTCGAGGACATAAAGGCAAGGGTCAAGTCAATTCCTGATCCAAAAAAAGCCATCGAAAAACGGTTCATCGAAGAACTAACAGTAAGACAACGCTTCAATCTGTTCACGCACTAACGACATAAAGAAATGGCAGAACAACCCAGAGCACCAATATTGATTGAAGCAGAAACCTGGCTGGCAAGAGTTAGAACTGTCTGTAATCAGATAATATCTCCAGGCCCAGGGCATATAGGATCAGAAACTAATTTTAGAGATGCTTTATTTTATTCTGGTGCACTAAGCGGAGCCTTAGTAAATTATAGTCAATCGCCAGCAGCCGATCAAGGTATAACTCCTACATTAGATGCTTATAGCTCTCAAGCAGAGAGTTTAGTCAGCTCAGCTCGAGAAGCTCTTGTAAGAAGAGGCCAGCAATAAAAATGCCACAACAAGCACAACAACCAAAAACAGATAAGAAGTCGCAAAGTCAGCAGATGAAGGAAAGTGCAAAAAAGCAGGAAACTAAAAAAGAAGAAAAAGTAGACGCCAAAAAGAAGCATTTTCACCAAGAAGACGAATTCGAAGAAGTTCTCGTCAGAGTCGCCGGCTATGACCTTCCAGGAAGCAAAAATCTTCTCGCTGGCCTCACGCGCATCAAAGGCGTCGGCTGGGCAATCTCCAACCTAACCTGCATTAAACTCGGCCTAGACAAAAAGAAAAAAGCCTCAGAATTATCTAAAGACGAAATTCAGAAGATAGAAACTTTCTTGAAAAATCTCGACGCAAAAGACTATCTAAAGAACAGACAAAAAGACGAAGAAACCGGAGAGACAAAACACTACATCGGCACAGACTTAGACATGAAGAAAGACTTCGACATCAGAAGACTTAAGAAAATCCGTTCTTACAAAGGCATCCGCCACACTTCCGGCCAGCCAGTCCGCGGTCAGAGAACTCGCTCGCACTTCAGAAAGAAAGGCCAGTCAGTGGCCGTGAGAAGCAAGAAACCTGAATCTGCTCCGGCAGCAAAACCAGCAGGAGGTAAGAAATAAATGATATCAAAGATAATGGCTAGACAACCAGAAATCCCTCAGGGGTTAAGGTCTGCAATCAGCTATCATTTTCGTACTGTAATGTCTGATGAGGAGAGATATCGCGTAGTCAGAGATATGTTTTTTAGGCATGCAAACGAAGCAGAACAAGCACTTGAATTTGGCAACTGGACTGAAGCAGCAAGCCATTATTTCGTCATGGAAAGAATCTCTCAGGCTGCAGGAAAAGCACAGGGCCAATTTCCCCAAATATATCGCCCAGAGATTCAGGAACTACGAGAAATCACAAATTCAGTCTTTACTAAACTAATAATCGCAGCATAAAATGATACGCAAAAAAAATCTCTACCGCAAACCAATGAAGCCTTTCGAAGCCTCAAGGATTAAGGAAGAAAACGAACTGAGAAACAAATATGGCCTGAAGAACAAAAAAGAGATATGGAAGACACAAGCTAAAGTCACATACTTCAGACACCGGGCCAAAGCTCTGGCAAACAAACCCCACGAAGAGCAAGAAGTCTTATTCAGGAAATTAAGAGCCCTCGGCTTAAAGGTTGAAACAACTGCTGACGTTCTGGACTTGAAAGTTGAAGACCTCTTAAACCGAAGATTGCCGACAGTTGTCGCTCAGAAAAAAATCGCCAACACCGTGAAACAAGCTCGTCAGATGGTCACGCACAAAAGAATAAAAATCGACGGTAAAACTGTAAACACCCCAAGTTATCTCGTCCTGGTATCAGAAGAAAATAAAATTGAAGCCAAACAAAAAGCAAAAAAACCAAAACCAGTCATAGAAGAAAAAGCTCAAGAAGAGCTGCAGGAAAACCCCGCCGAAGCGTCGGCAGAAGAACCTACTGAAGAGGCAGAAAAAAAAGAACCCCTGCAGGACGAAACTCCTAAAGAAGAATCATCCAAAGAACCCCTGGAGGAAAGCGCATAATGACCGAGCGATGTCATCTAGCATCAAGGAGATCAAAAGAGGGAGGTCCGTTATTGGAAGATTCAAGACCAACTACGCAAGATATTGAAATAGAAGTAACATTAAAAGTGGGAGAAACCGTTAGGGGTTATTTATCGGAAGGTTATGCCGGGAAACAGGTGATAGGAAAAACGGAAGAGGCAGTTAGAGGTGACATGAAACCTCAAGCACCACTTTATGAAATAATTATTAGGAGAATAGAATGATGGCAGAA
>JAHIWJ010000076.1 GCA_018816205.1 Nanobdellota archaeon | reverse complement strand
TTTCAAATGTGCATGCTGCTGGGCTAAGGCAGAGCAAGGCCACTAATGTGCAACTTATGTACAATGATGAGTATGGGCCCTTTACAGGGTTGTTTGATATTCTGCCCTTGCACATTGGTGTTATGGGGGACGTCTTTGCTTATGGCAGCAAGAAGGAAGCCAGAACTGTAAGGACTCAATTAGGCAACTGCCTTTATGCGATTAGAAAAGCGATTTTGGACGAATTTGAGGGGTTAAGGGTTGGTCAGGAGAGTGAAGGGTATGGCAGGAGAAGTACATAATGATAATAAAAAAAATAGGGGCAAATGAAGTGTTTTGGGTTTTGAGGGCGAATGATCCGAAAAATCCTGCTCGTGTTTTAGATGGGATTTTTGAGGCGAGAGGTGATAAACCGAGGACTAGACAGTATATAACCTGCCTCCAGCATGCGAAGGAGATTCTCGCAGCGATGTGTAGCAGGGGGTATGCTGAGGCCATCCCGCGAGTAGATTCTAAAGGGGAGCAGGTAAGAGACAGTTATGGGCCTGTTTTTGATTATTGCCTTACTAATTTAGGAATGCGCGCTAAACTGCCATATATCTGCTGGGCGAGGTCTGGTGGTAGGAAGTTTTAAAACGCCTATTGCCTTGTTTAAAGAATTATGAGGGCCACTATTAACGTCGCTTTTGCATTGATAATTGTCTCGTTTTTGATAGGTGTCTATCTTTATCCGCAGATGCCTGTTAGAATGGATTCTCATTGGAATGCTGCCGGAGAAGTGAATGGCCATGCTTCGCGGTTTATGGGTTTGTTCCTGCTACCAATAATCTCGCTTGTTTTGCTTGTTTTGCTTGTTTTGATACCCAGAATAGACCCTAAAAAAGAGAATATTAGGGCATTTAGGAAAGAGTACGATTGGCTGATTTTCGTGATTATCGCATTTCTTTTCTATGTTTACTTTCTTTCTGTTTTGTGGAACCTGGGGGCGCGATTTAATTTTTCGTTGATGCTGCTGCCTGCTTTTACGATTTTGTTCTTGTTCATGGCGTTTGTTCTTGGGAAGGCTAAACCAAATTGGTTTATTGGGATAAGAACACCTTGGACGTTGAGCAGTGAGAAAGTATGGTATAAAACACATAAAATGGGCGCTAAGATGTTTAAGGCGGTCGCTTTAGTCTCGCTTCTTGGTTTTATCTTTCCGTTACGGGCAATATGGTTTGTGATTATCCCTGTTCTTATTGTGGTGGCTTATTTAATTGTCTATTCTTATGTTGTCTACAAAAGAGAGCATGTTAAGAAAGCTGCTCGTTGAGATATTCTAGAACCCTTTTTCTTTTTTCTTCCATTGATGGTCTGATGAAACCAATCAAGAGGTCCATATCGAAGGCAGTTTTTGCGCCGGCCTTTATTGCTTTTTCCTGGGCTTCTGGAAAGCGAGTCAGCATGATTATTGGTTTGTCTGGACAGTTTTTAATGACGTAGTCTATTAGTTCTGCGCCTGGTTTTTTGTCGCCGATGCAGATTCTTGTGACCAGAATAAAATCACAAGACCGTTGTTTAAGAAAGTCTGTCGCTTCTTTTATCTTCGTCAGCTCCACCGTGTTCACAGAGAAGTTTGACTCTAGGAATTTTTTTAGAGCGGCTGCATCTGCATAGCACGGGCCAACAATAAGGACTTTTTTCATAGGCTACTAATGAAAAATGGCTTTATCAAATTTCCGCAAAGATTATGACGTAGTTTTTTCCGTATTGTTTTGCGCACTTCGGGCATGTTGTGTAAAAGAAGTAATAGTTCTTGGGGACTTTGCTTTTTGATTTTACATATGCTTCCATTTCCTTCATCCAAATTTTGATGTTTTGGTAGGGGCCTTCAAAGACTTTTGTCATGAATGTTCCAGACAAGAAGACATTTTCGGCGTTAGGAACGTGTTCTGTGACCTCAAAATAGACGTCTGAGCCCCAAAGCGATTTCTCGTCTGAAATCCAGACCGGGTCTTTGGGAAATGCCTTAGAAGAGTCTATCTTTGCCATGGTTCTTTTGACTACTGGGCCGAAGTTTATGGGAATGTGAAAGAATGAAGTCACGTGGTCCTTAATGAAACGTTTCTTTTTCCAAGTAATTGTTTTGCCCTCCCATTTTTTGGGGTCAATCTTTTTGCAACAGCCGGTTTCTGCCTCTTTTCGGTAATCTTCGCTGGTTCCTGCCATTGTTGAATAAAGAAGGAAGGATATTTAAGTTTTCTGCAACAGGTCTCTAGGTTGAAGTTTATTTCTTGCTAGGTTTTTTTTCTTTTTTGTTTTCTTTACGGTATTTTTTTATGAATATGTTTACATAACCCATTACTGCGACTAGAGCGAAGACTGAAACAGCTAGTATCGCTCGGAGTAAACCAAAATCCCAGGGCATTTCTGTTTTTGCGAGGTATTCTACTAAAGGGATTAATTCGAATAGGAAACTTGTCAAATAGACGTAGGCGAATGCGTTTATTATCGGGCAGGGGAGGTTATAGGGAAATTGTAAAACTCTAAAAAAGTCTGCTGCGAGAAAGAGCACCGACAAGGCGATTATTATCCAGAGCGCACTATTGAAAGTGTTGACGAAAAAGTGGTAGAATGGGTGATTTATGTACGCTTTCAAGAAGTTTGCTATGCCGAGGATAATCACGAATACGACTAAGCCGAGCAATCCGCGATAAATTATTTTGAGAGGCAGGCTCCATTTCATGCTCAACCAAGGGGTTGGTTGTTTTAAATGGTTTCTATAGGTCAGAAACTGTCGAGGGTTGCTTGATTTTTTTGTTTTTCTGGGAAAAGTTTTTTCCAAGTAGACCAGGTTTTTCTAAAGATTCCTTCGTCTTTGAATTCCCTGCCGTGTTTTGCCAGAAACTCTTTTGTGAATGGGTCTGAAGGATAACCTGAACCAATATTACCGTATTTCTTTTTGATTTTTGCGACTTCCTCTTCGCGAGTTACTTTTGCTAGAATCGAAGCGGCGCTGACTGAGACATGGTTGACATCTGCTTTATGCTCGCAGAGAAATGTTAGGTTGCTTCTGTGTTTTATGAATTTTAGAAGAGTGTTCAGCCAAGAAGTTGTATTTATTGATGGACAGTCGAGTATGACCTTAATTTTTTCTTTTTGGTATTTTAAGTTGTTTAGCGTGTTAATTATTTCGGCGGCTTTTTTTGCTTCGAGGGTATTGAGATTTGTTCCGAAGGTTAAAGAATGGTCTATTTCGTTTGGGAAGGTTTTTTCGACGTGGTAAGAATAGGAGTTCTCTTTTATGAAGGCGGCCATCTTAATCCTGTCTGGGTGAGGAACGTCCTTTGAGTCCCTGATGTTTTTTGATTTGAACTTTGTTTCCTGAGATTTGTCTACTAGAACGCCTGCGAGAATCATTGGGCCGATTAGCGGGCCGCGACCTGCGTCGTCTATTCCTATGATTAGTGCCATTGATAAGAGAAGGGAGAGGTGTTTTTAAGTTTTCGCAGAAGTTAGAACTTAAATACTATAAGTTGCTCGGTTAATAATGCCTGGGAAAAACAAAGAGGAATATATTTTCTCGCTGATAAGCTTGATGAAATAGACGGAGCTCTTGAGGGACAATGCAACGATATCGACTGCAATAAATATGTATATAAAGATTTGCTAAAGAAAAAATATAAACCGGTTCTTGAACATAATTTTTCCTGTATTAAAAAGTTGAAAAGAGAAAAATCTACGGTTATGAGGATGTTATCCCATAAGAAGTTTAGAAAATATCGTTATGGCAAATGTGTTGTTTGCGGGAAAGTTTTGGATAAACTGTCCAGGGTTAACACGATTGTAAGTTTTACTCGTCCTTCCCCAAGACATGAAAAATACTATGAATGGAAAGGACTTTGGACTCATAAAAGTTGCGCTTCAAGGATTAAAATTCCCAAGGGCTGGGGGAAATTCGGGAAATAGGAGTTATAGCGGGGGATACACTCCTTTTTTTCAATTAGGACTATTTGATTAAAGAGAAGACATAAAAGTGCAATTTACCTTTGTGACATATTAGTCTATCTTTGCATAGGCTTGGTTTGTGTGCATAAAGGATTATCTTTGGTTTTCGGGCAGGGCTTCGTAACGGTTTACGGCTTCTTCTTTTGTTATTTGTCCAGAAAAATAACCCTTTGTTTCATTGTCGGAAAAACCGGCACGTCTTAAAAAAGCTACTTCTTCGTCAAAAGAGACTATCCCGTCCCTATTTGTGTCTGCGCTTGCTTCAAATTGAGCAGCGGAGTATCCTGCTTTTTCTGCCTGACTTTCTAATGCCTGCTGTGTTTTTCTCATCTGATCTCCAAGCTTTGCCGCCCCGATAAAAAGGCCTGCTATTACAATGGAGCCTCCAACTGACATGCCTAAAGCACGTCCTAATTGACTTAGTGTTTTTTCCATAGAAATAATGAAAGGTTCTCCTTTATAAAGGTTGCTGTCACGAACCCAATAGTGGGGGTGGGATACCCTCCTTTTTTTCAATTAGGACTATTTGATTTCTTAATACTTATTTGTTAAGGATGAAGTTGTTTATATATTTTTGCAGGACTTCTAACTTGAATATTTAAAGACCAATACACCACAATAGTTGATTTAAAACCTTATCTTGTTGCAACTTCATAAGAGGGAAGCGGTCTTGTGATTGTACATAGCATTATTTCTCTTAGAGTTCTATCTGGGATTGATTGTATTGCTAAAATCTCTTCAGGAGAAAGATCAGGTCTTCTTTCATCTACCATAACGGTGTGATCTCCATAACTACCAAATATTCTTAAAACTTGTTCATGCATTCTTGCAGAATATTCAAAAGTCTCTCCATCTCTTGTTATTTTCATTTCTACTCTATGATCATGAGGGCCTATAAGAATGTCATCTATGGCTATCTCGGTATCTGTGTTAATTTTTGTTCTAAAATGACTTCCACTACAAGTTCCGTCAACAAATTCATAAAGTCTCGCATCCGTGTGCCATTTCCCCATGAAGTAAGGTGATGGCTCATCTACTAAGTTGTTTATTCTTCCGTATGTTTTCATCTCCTTTAAGGAAATTTTAAATTTATAAATCTTTGTATTTTCTTAGTAGTAACAAATAGAAAGACTTATAAAGTAAATTTTATCTACGTTTAACGTGGCACAAAGAACAATCCCAACAGAAGAAGTAGAAAGAAAATATTGCTTAGTCGAAGTTCCTTGTGGTTTCCCAGGCACAGAGTCTTTTAGATTCATAAGAAGAGAGGTAGGAATGCGCGAGCCGTATGAGTTTGTAGAATTTTACGCATTAAAAGAACAGGTTTCGGAAGTTATGGAAGGCAAAAGAGAAGTGCTTCCAGTTGCATATAGACAAGTGGACACAAAATATACTCCTGACAAAGATCGTCCACCTGTTCAAAAAAGAAGAGCTATCACGCTAAGACCTATTACAAATGGGTCACTTCTCGAAAGTATAACTCAAGCAATTCAAAGGGGAAGAGCTAGGGAAGTAAAATAGCTATTATATTTCTCTTGAGATGTGAAGATATTCCTATATGAATAAATAAAGCTCGGCTTCGCCGAGCCGACCTGGAAAACACGCCCGTCTCCGACAGGGCGGTTTTCCTTACGGCCGGATAAAGCGAAGCTTTCTCCTTCAGTTATCATAAACTCAACAGGCTGCGCCTTGCTTAAACTCGTAAACATCTGGTGATCTAACCTCCGAAAGATATTTAATTAATCGTAGAGATATATTTTTAGGTGTCCAACTATGTCCGAGATTATTGTCAAAGAGTCAACAGATAAAACTACAATTATAATAAATCATTTTGCAGGTCTTTTTCGGCCTCAAATTGAAAAAGATAATAAAACAAATGAGATAAGAGCTAAATGGCCTTATATGTTTTTTATTCCGATAAAAAGAATTGTAAATGAAACTTTAGAGGAAGTCATTGGAGTTCCAATTATTCATAAGGCCTTTGGAAAAGAATACGCAAGAGATGAAAATAGGTTTCACATAATTTTGAAGTTTCCCTCTAAAATGCTTATGATTGGAACTGTTAATTTTATCTATCTTGCATATCTTGATTTTTCTATCTCTCAAAGAATGGACTGGAGACATAAATATCAAAATAGCGTAACTAAGGAAGATATCTTTAAGATAGCCAAAGTGCTTGGTGTAAAAGGAAGTATTGTTACACAACAGCCTAAATTGGGCCCTGCATAATCATTACATTATTTGGCTAAAAAAGAACCGACTGCTCTTCTCGATGTTTCTTCATTTATTGTGTGTCTTCCTTCTTCTAAGAACAAGAGAAATGATCTTTCTCCTTCTGGTTTGGACTGATCAACTAACCCAATCATTTCACCTTCACCTTGTGGGAAGTAAAATGGCTCATTAGCTGTAAGAGGATACTCGGATCCTTCTAATACAATAACATATGCTGCCCCGCAAGTAATCTGTTTTTCATCATTGTAGATGCAAATATCTTCAGGTAATGTCTCGCCACCATTACCATTGTTGTTAATGAAATATGCTATTACCCCTCCAGCAATTATTACTAAGACAATGATAGTTATTATTAGAGGGGAGCCACCTTTTTTTGAAGTTACCATTACTTACAGAGTTGAAGTGCATTTAATAAGTTTTCTTTTTCTATTGAAAGCCTAATCAAGTTGCACCTACCTCTAATTATCATAATCAAACCTCATAGGCGGTAAACCTTTTTTGATTTCTTTCTTGGAGGGGAATTTCTGGATTACAATAGAGGGGCCTCGTTTTTGATTATTCTAAAGAAATAGTCTCAATTGAAAATTAGCAAGACTAACCGGGTATTTGAAGGTTTATTCTTCAATTATCTCTTTTGTTTTGGACAAAATCTTCTTTGCCAAATTCAGCAATTCTTTGTACAGATTGTCTTCAATTGAAAGTGCAGTCCCGTATTGATATTTTTCTCTTGCTCCAACACTTGTTGTTTCTCTTTTTGCTTCTTGTACGTCTAAAGAAGCAATTTTCTCGAGCAAGCTTTTATCGAAATCGATCTTTTTCTCTTCAACTAAACTATGCATCAATGCGAAAGTGCATTCTTGATTTCCCGATTCGTACCCGAATTTTGCTGTAATCGCTAGAAAAGATTGGTACATTGAATAGAAAAAGGCGCTGGCAGACCAATCTGAAAAGCCAATCCTTGCAAATTCAATTCCTGCCTTTAAGTCGTGTTCTGCCTTGGCGATATGATTCAAAATTTGTTGTTTGTTTGGCTTTACTTTTACGAGTCCCCTATGGGTGCTTCCTTCCTCAAGCTCTTTTTCTGCTTTCTTCAAACACCAATCAACCTTGTTTTTTGCGTGACTCATTTTCTTAGATGTTTTATCAAAACGTCTTCTCCTGATAGGACCATGCCTTTGATGGCGTTTAGTATTACTTTGTTGTCTTCATTTATATGCTTTTCTAGATCATTCTCTGTTTGGTATACCGGGTGAATCTTTTTTTCATTGAGGAGGTTTATATCGTCAACTTCTTTCTGGGCTTCTTTGAAATTCTTTTGGTCTACAACAATCAGAGCATCTATGTCGCCCGCTTTCTCTTTTTTTGAAAGGACCGATCCGAATAAAACAACTGCTTTCGCATGTTTTATTTTTTGTAACTCTTTTATCCATCTCTTCACATAAGGGCTGGCTTGTTCTGCTTCTCTTTTCAGCAGAAACGAAACGTAAACCTGTGCATAATTGTTGTCATAAGCGATGTTGTAAATTTTCGCTTTTCCGATTTGTCTTGATTTCAGTATTCCTTCTGCTTCAAGTTTTCTTGCTATTTTTAATGCTCCCATCGGGCTGATCCCCATTAGCTCTGCCAGGTTTCGTGAGTTGTATTCGCTTTCTGGGTTCTTCAAAATAAAGAGTACGAGTTTCATCTCGTTATCTTTTCCGTTTTTCATTATATAAATCATTAGTTTACATATATAAACTTATTGTTTGTGTCAATTGAAGTACAAAAAGTTTTTATTTTTTAGATGATTAGCAAACGCCCTGCGTTTGCCATCCCAGAAACTAATGGGCGATATTTCTTACTTTTCTTTGAGAAATTTTTTGAATTCTTTCTTTGCTGGTTTTTGTTTGTCCATTCTGTCACAGGTAATTAGTAATAACATTTAGCGGGGGTGGGATTTGAACCGCACGACCTCGAGGTATCCTAGCGAATTCTCGCAGGAACGTAAATCCTACGGATTTCCTTATGGGCCTCGCGAGCACTCCAGGCTGCTCTACCCCGCTATATATGTAGTGGCTTGGAGAAACTTATAAAGCTTCCTATCTTAGAAAAAGGAATGGTGAGAGTTATTTTCTATAATATCGAGTATCTTGAAGGACTGAAAGGCAATAAATCAGAGTATCTGCAGTTTTGGAAAAGAGTTGCGCACCCGCGTGGAATTGAGCTACAAATCGCTGAGGAACTTAAGAAACTCGACCCTGATGTTGTTGCGTTTGCAGAAGTTGGCGGAAGGAACATCGTTGAGAGCGATTATTTTTCGGTTATACAGAGACACCTTGGAATGCCTTATCGCGTTCGGAGGATAAAATATGACCTGCGTGGTAGGTTCAATATTCTAAAGACAATTCCGTTTCTAAACAGGCAGTCTAATGCGATAATCAGCAAAAGGAAACTTTCTCATATCGAGACGATTTATCTGAAAGAAGGGATGAAACGAACGGTGATTAAGGTTGGTGCAGATTTAGGCAGGCAAGTCACTTTTTTGATTGTGCATCTGGCTTTACTGAAAGAGACGCGAAAAAAACAAATTGAAGAGCTGATTGGCATTGTAAAGGGGGTTAAAACACCGGTTGTCTTGGCGGGGGATTTCAACACGTTTAATGGCGAGGAAGAAATTGGCGAGCTTTTAAAAGAGACCGGGTTGAAGCACAGGTTTAGGGTTCGGGGAGGACGCATCTTTACCTATCCGACTTGCCATCCGAGAAGAAGGTTTGATTATGTTTTGACTTCTCCGGAAATAAATGTAAAGAAGTATTCTGTTTTGAAGATGCCCTTCTCAGATCATCTTCCGGTGATGGTCGACTTTGATTTGAAAAAAAGGTAGTTTAAATTGTTAAGAATGCTGGGCCAGAAAAAAACAATAAAAAGAACTATGAAGATTTATTCCTCAGTGTCTTCGTCTTCTTCGGGTTCTTCCTCATCATCTTCTTCGTACTCCTCGTACTCTTCAGACATTTTTAACCTCCCTGATTTCAGATTGATAAGTCAATGGTTTAAAAATGTTACTTCGTGAAAAACGCCATCCTGCAATGAAAACAAAGAATTAAAAATGTTATTGCTAAGCGAATTCGCAAATCTTTATGATAACCTTTAAAACGTCTAGATTCTCTTGTTTTTGTAAGAAGCCCACATGGCCCAGCGGTTACGGCGCGGGATTGCTACTACAGTTTCTTTTTAGAAAAAAGAAACTCTAGGTAGGTAGAAAAACTACGAATGCCTGCAAAGCAGGGTAGCAAAGATCCCGTTTCCTCACGGATTCCCAGGTTCAAATCCTGGTGTGGGCGGTTACCCTTAGGGTCAACTTATTGACATAAATATCGGAGTTTGTATCTCGATGATTACAAGATTGGCAGTTATGCATTAATGCGCTTTTATTTTGAGAAAGTGTTCTCAAGATAATGGCAAATTCACAGGGTGAAAAGAGGATGATTTCGAAGTTTCACTAACGTCTTACTGACCTCTTTATTTCCTCAACAATAATAAATTCTGCATAAATTTTACCCCTCGCCTCTTCGGGCACTTGCTGCACAATGTATTCACCAACATCAACTCTAGAGCCAAGATTCCCAGTAAAACCGCGCATAATCGGATGATTTTGAACTATGTCTTTATCACCTCTCAAAGCAGCTACATACGCTTCTCTACATTGATCAATAATCCTTTCATCTTTATCTGCCATAAAATCAGAGAATAAAAGAGGGTGATATAAACTTTGCTTTTCAAAAAAATAAAAACCCTTCACTATCAGAAACTACTCCCTTTACTTTCCAAGCAACAATCGCAACTCAAAAAGTTTATATACCTGAGAGGGTATAATGTTATACCACACATGGTATATATAAAATTAGAAAAAACAGATTTTGAAGTTCTTAAATTTTTAATTGAAAATCTCGATAAGGAA
>JAHIWJ010000075.1 GCA_018816205.1 Nanobdellota archaeon | reverse complement strand
GATGATTGTTATTTTGAATCAATACCTATTTGGAGTTTTTATGTAGACCCAATGGCAGATTCGATGGAAACAGCAAGAGATTGCGCCAAAGTTTTGGTGATGCCATTGAAAGATTTTGAAAAGAAATACAAAAGATATAAGAGTTCTAAAAAAGTAATAGCAGGCGCTTCCGTTGATAATCAAGCATGGTTTAAACCAGTTGGAAATATTGGCGACGACGAAGTAGAAGTTATCCACTATTACGATAAAATGGAGGACTTATATTTGGTTATTGCTAATGGAGTTTTACTAACCCCCCATGATAATCCTATCCCATATAAACACAAGGAACTTCCTTTTGTTAGGGGTATAGATGTCATGTTACCACATTCATTTTGTGGCGTAGGCGAACCTAAAATAATGAAGCATTTACAGGCGGAAAGAGATACTATCCGCAATATGCGGTTAGATACTACCCACCTTAATATACAAAAACAATACATAGTTGATGACCGATTAGAATTAGATGACGAGGATTTGATAGCAAGGCCGCACGGGATTATACGAGGACCAATAGATTCTATTAGCGTTATACCGCAACAACCAATCGGCACAGAGGCTTACAGAGAAGAAGAGTTTATCAATGATGATATTATAAAAGCCACAGGAATTGATATTAGGATGCAGTCCATTGAAGGCAAGGGCGATACCGCCACAGAAGTAGCAATACTTAAAGAATCCGCCCTAAAAAGAATCCGCTTAAAGTTAAGATGTTTAGAAAGAATTGCCCTTTATAGATTAGCCAGATTAAGATTAGGAAACATACAACAGTTCTATTCTATTCCAGTAGTCAAAAAAGTTCTCGGTGAAGAAGGAGTTGAAGAAGTTGATACATTTAGAAATGTCGGCTTCAAACACCCTAAAGGCTCTTTTGAGTGGTTCACTGCTAGACCAGAAGATATTACTGGAGAATATGATGTAGTGGTTATCGCTGGGGCAACACTGCCAGTTTCTAAAGCGTTAGAAGCACAGAAAAGTATCAATCTATTTGACCGCTTAATGGGGCACCCAGACGTAGACCAACGCAAACTAGCAGAAGAACTTATAAAGGCGCACGATAAAAACCCAGACGAACTAATGAGCAAGCCCCAAGAGATGCCACAAGGAATGTCGCCTGAGGGGCTACAAGGGGGTCTACAGGGCTTGGAAGGGCAAATGCCACCCCAGATGCCACCCGTAGGCGTAAACCGTTCAGCATCAAGAATTAAACCCGAAGACGCGTTGCCTGGAAGGGCAATGGCGGGCGGAATAACATAATGAAAAACAAACCCAAGAAAGAAAAGAAAAAGGTTGTTAAAAAGAAATCAAAAAAATGAACTTAACTAACGACCTGAAACAAGAAACAATAGAAGCATTAGCAGATTTAGCAATAAATAAAAACTTCAAAACATTGGTCGAGGTTTTGAGATTAACCCAAGACAGATGGGCGAAATTATGCCTCACTCGTTCAACTTGGGAAGAAGTCCAGAAACTTCAATGGCAAGCGTCTGGATTATCAATAGTAATCAAATTAGTAGAAGAGGCACACGAAAAATTAAACACAAAAAAATGACAGGCGTAGCATCAAAATTCGTTCCAACATCACTGACCAAAAAGTTCTTAAAACCATTTGGCGCGATAAACAAAAAAATCCACGTAGCTACTGGAAAACTCCAGCAAATGGGTGGCGTAGTTAAGATTAAGAGAGGGTCAACACCAGCTCCTTCTTATAAGGATATGAGTTCAGCAGAAAAGTTTACCCCATAAAAATTACGAAAGATGACGAATATAATTCTTCCCAAACCAGAATATAACCCATTTCGTTTGCCAGAGAGGATAGACTTTCATAAACAAACGCAGGAGTTTCCATTACCAAAAGAAAAGAAAAGACAATTCCAGATTAAATTATCCAAGATGTCTAAAGAGAAAGTTAAGGAAACTATAAAAAATCTGAAACAAATGGCGTATGATTGTTTGAATGAAAAGGTTAGAGCAAGAGATTGGGAGAATATAAACAATAAACTCACTGCCAAAAACTACAAAAAACTACCAGATAAGTTAAAAGAGGACTTCAAAATGGCAATTTATTGTAAGTTTTGCGCCGAGTTTGCTGAAAAATACCTAGAATCATTAGAAAAACAAAAGAAAGTATGAAATCTAGGTGTGGGCAGACGATTGGTTCTTGCGGATTACCAAACTCTATATTTAATGAAAAATGTAGTCCTGCGTGTCCTTATAAAAATATGAAGATTATTTCAATTTGTATCCCATCAAAAGGAATTACCGACCCAGCATTTGCGGTGGCATTGAGATTGCTTCAACTACCGTTAGAAAAAGAAGATAGATATGAGGTATTACAAGTATCTGGCGCAGACGTAGCGGTGGCACGCAACAACCTAGCAGGACGAGCAGCAGGAGATTATATCCTATTTATAGACGACGACGTTCTTTTGCCGACAGACGCATTAGTTAAACTGATTTCACATAATAAAGATATTATATGCGGACTTTATTATTCACGACAAGAACCATTTTTCCCGCAGATTTATTATAAAAATAAAGAAAGTAAAGACCGCTATGACGCAGTATTTGAACCAGAAGGGTTGATAGAGATAGACGCTTGCGGTGGTGGTTGTTTGCTTATAAAGAAAGAAGTATTTGACAAATTAGAAAAACCATATTTCCATTATATTCCCAGAGGTGAAAAGACACTACGCAAAGGAGAAGATTTATACTTCTGCGAAAAAGCCAAAGAAGCAGGGTTCAAGATTTACTGCGATACTTCGGTAAAATGCGGACATATGGGAACAAAAGTTATTACATCAGATTATTGGGAAATATCAAAACAACGCATAAAAGATTTAGAGAAATCATTAGGCAAAGAAAAATTTGAAGAGTTAAAAAAACAACAATGGGATAATTAAACTGCCAAACTCTGTAAATTAAAAATAGCAGAACGGCAAAAATTATGACCGAAGACCTAACCGACGAAGAGACCCTCGAAGAGGAAACCTCAGCGCCGACGGCTAGCGAGGAAACCGCTACGGAAGTTCCGAAAGAAACCACTGAACCAACTGTCGATTATAAGAAGAAGTTTATCGATTCTCAACGTGAAGCGATTCGACTTGCGAAGGAAAACGAATCCTTAAAGATTCAACCCAAGGAAGCCGAGACAAAACGCGTAGAGACAGATATTGATTCTTCTATTGATAAGAAAGTTCAGGAGAAAATTGCGCCACTTATGGCACAACAGACAAAAGATACCATTGACAAATGGTTCGACAAGAACCCAGATGCCATTGATTATCTTAAGGATATTGATGAAAATTATCTCAATACTCCAGGGAAAACGATAGCTGAAAAGTTAGAGAATACCTATCTGATTGCCAAAAAAGACGTGATGAAAGAAGCTGGCAAGAAGGAGATGGCGTTTGCGATTTATCAGAAAGAGCAGGCGATTGCTAGCGGGGGCGGTGCTTCCAGCCAACAATCTGCGAGTTCTCTTCCGCAATTAACAACGGAAGAAAAACAGGTCGCCCGCAAAATGGGGCTGACAGAAGAAGTATACGCTCAACGAAAATTAGAAAAATAGACTAATAAATGTCAGGAAATACAGGATTTACCTACGCAGGTAACCTTCGTGGACACGCCACGGGAATTCATGTGCCATTTACAATCGCCGATGGCGCAACAATCACAATGGGTGATATGGTAGCACTCTCAAACGGTTATGTGGCATTAGCTGGAACAGGTGCTTCTATTTTTGGAGTAGTTGTCGGCTTAACAGACAAAAACGGTATTGACTTGGACAATTCAAAATTAGCCTTAACTGGTACTAGCGCATCGTGGACTTCATCTACTAAAACAGTAGTTGCAGGAAGCGATAACTCTAGCACCGATTACTTAAGGGCTATTATTGATTGTGACCCATTGTCAAAATGGTCTGGAGCTACCGACAACGCTAGCACAGATGCGCAGGCTTCATTAGCTGGATGCTATACGGATATAACCTCCGCAAGTGACCAGGCAAGTGATGCTACTGCCGCAACAACTCAAGCCCAATTATTCATTTGGGGAGTTGACCCAGAGAATTCCGCCCGCAACATTTACTCTATTGCACAGCACCAATTATTGGGCTGGACAATAGTTTAGTCTTAACTAAAATATGGCTTTAACAGCAGCAGGAACAACCCGAAGTAATTTCGGCGACCTCCTAGAACCTTAAAATCTAGGGGATTATATCATGTACGCTTCTAAATATCAAAAAATAGATAAAAAAATAGTTAAATTTTATAACGATGGTCTTAGTAGTTTATCAATAGCTAAGAAATTTGGGATATGCGAAAAAACCGTTGACTATCGACTTAAAATTAACGGAATCAAGAAACGTTCTATTTCTCAAGCCCTAAAGGGCAAGCCAAAAACAGAAATTCATAAAAAAAGAGTTTCTGTTAGTAGAATAAAATCT
>JAHIWJ010000074.1 GCA_018816205.1 Nanobdellota archaeon | reverse complement strand
CTTGAGGCAAACTTTGAGAAAATACGCTCGATCAAATACGGGCTCAACTCAGGGAATTTTACTCATCTGACTACTGCGATTATTGGTGCGATTGCAATTGTTGCGGGAATTTTTAGTTTGCCGCCATTGCGTGTTGAGGCTCCGGGATTTCTTGCGGTTAAGGGAATCATCAGCATCATTGCAATTATTGTGATTGTGATTCAGACTTGGGTGATTGACTGATTGTTAAAAGGAATTGCGGCGGGAAAATATTTAAACGAGGTTGAAGATAAAGTAGAATGGATAAAGATTCTCTGCTGGCAAGAAAATTATATGATAATCAATTTATCAGATATTTTGAGAAGCAAACAGAGTATAAGGTTATACAAGACTTAAGAAAAAGAATTAATTTTCTCCTTGGCGATGTTAAAAATAAAGAAATACTCTTCGCAGGATGCGGTGACGGTCGGGAATGTCTTTCTGCAATTAAAAAGGGCGCCCGAGTCACTGGAATGGATATTAGTAAAAATTGTATTGACCTTGCGAAAAGAAACTGTAGAGGACTTAGAACAGAATTTATCGTGGGGGATTTCGAAAAAACAAATTTTAAAAATGGCCGATTTGATATAGTTACAGCGATTTTTTCCGTGATGTACAAGAAAAACCTGGGTTCTGTTCTAAAAGAGTTTAGTCGTATATTAAAGAAAAAAGGAGCCCTCCTCGTTGTAGTTCCTCACCCGATAAGAAAAATGATAAAGTATAACGAAATGAATTATTTTGTTAACGGTAAAAAGTTTGAAGTTTGGAAAGGCAATAAGCGATTTAATTATTATAGGATTCTTGAAGATTATGTGAATTCGATTGTGGGCGCAAGATTGAAAATCACGAAGTTATTGGAACCGAAACTTGCAAAAGATTAGTTTAATCCAGATTAAGACATTACAAACATAAATAAAACTATTACGTCCATGCCGAGAAAAATGTAAAATAATACGTGGTCTATGTGGCCGCCTGGCGAGATTTTGCCGTGGGCTTTGTGTTTTAGAGGCCAAAAGGGCCGGATGCCATTTATTGAAAAGCTGTCAAGGAAGATGTGGAAAGAGTAACCTAAGAAAAACGGCAACGCTAAGAATGGAGAGATTATTGCGAGAATAATTGTAAGCGGAATTAGAAAGGTATAGGTGTGAATGATATGATTTTTATGGTAAACCATCTTTGTCTGGTCTAAACCAAAAAGACCGTGATGTCTTGCGGCTGCGAATCCGGATTCTAAGTCTGGGAGGAGGCTTGCTAAGAGCACAACTCCCAAAAATATAAATTTATTTCCATTGATGTGCGGCAAGAAATAAAGTGCGATGGCGAGCCCTAATGCAATGTGTGTGCGCTTTAACATACTTATTAGAAGAAGGGTAAAAATATAAAGTTATCTTTTACACTTATTCGGGTTCCATTCTATTGTAGATATCCTTGAGTGGAGTTTCGCAGTAACCTATGCAATCATCGGATGCTCCATAAAAGTGTCCAATCCGGTCTCCCAGATGAATATGCGCTGTTGGAAAAACCACTTTTCCAGAGACCACTCCTTGCCTTGCCTCCCAGGGTTCTGTAGGTTCCATGATTGGCACATTCGTCCGCGCAATAACCTTTTTGGGATTTGTCCTCTCAACAAGTGCTGCTCCAAATCGATAGTTTCTTTCAGGGTCCATAACGGCGCCGTGGTAAAAAACTAAGACTCCTTCATTGACAACAACCGGTTGTCCGGCTAAGCCTATGTGGCTGCTTTCCCATTCATATTTTCTCCTTAGGAGAACGTGATTGTCAAGGTTTCTAACAGTGTCTTGCCAAAACTCTCTTCTTGCTAAATCTCTGAAATCTTTTACATAGACAATTTGCATATCTGGTAATAGTCTAATTGGAACTCCGTAGTACTCCGTTTCTGGACCGTCTGGCCCAGGCCTTTTTACTTTCTCCGGCCAGAGGGAACAATCCTTCGTTCCGAGAAACTCTCCGGACCCGTGCGCTATTCTCCACCATCTCTTGCGCTCTTGATCTTTAACTAAATCAACAGCTTCTGTGACCCCAATATTTGGAAACCAGATACCAAACCTTTCCCAATTTGTTAGGTCAAATGGGTCTCTTTCTGTTGTTCTCAAGTATTCTGTTCTCGCATCCCTTCCATTGTGATGAACTAGGAAACCATGGTAGGGTCTTTCGCCGTCTAGCTTTGCTATCCTGAAATCTTCCATTCCCCTCTCTCCGAATGGTTCTTCTGGCGAGAAGATAACTCTCTCTGTTTCCTGAAATATTTCTATTTGCCCGCCCCTGTATTTTCCGTCATATTTTACAATTGCGGAGTTGTCTCCGTATTCATCTTCAAAAATTAGCCTCCCAAGCAGTGTTACTTCGTCCCCCCTTAATACTGCAGCGGGGTTTGTGATTCCTTTTCTTCGTACAAATCCTTTAATGGATAACCCTGCTGGCTGAGCAAACTCATTTTCTCCCACAGACATAACTAGCCTTTTTCCATTGCCAGTGCCCGGTCTAGAAAAACTAATTCCGCCTTCTTGTGAATGTGTGCTCATCATACTCATACCTCTTGATTGAGCCTTTAAAGGCTTGCTAAAGGCATAAAAACCACAAATTATGTGTCTAGAAAGCTTTAAAGTCCGGAATTCGGCGGTTTTGTTTTTGAGTTTTCGATAGAAAGGGATTTAAACATACAGAACTTTTGATTTTTATGAAAAAGAGGGTTGATAAGAAACTTTGGGGGTGGGAGGACATATTTGCCCTGAACGAGGTTTGTAGCGTTAAAATTCTAAATGTTAAGCCTGGGCAGAAGTTTAGTTTTCAAAAACATAAACGTCGCGAGGAATTTTGGAGGGTTGTCGAGGGTGGTTGCAGGGTTTGGCTTGGTGGGAAAAAGATTAGGGCTAAAGCGGGGGATGAATTTTTCATCAAAAAGGGGCAATTGCATAGGATTGAAGCCCTTAAAGATACGGCGAAAGTTCTTGAGATTTCGTTTGGAAAATTTGATCCTAAGGATATTATCCGTGTAGAAGATGACTACGGGAGGGTCTGATGAAACGCTGATTTATCGACGACGAATCTAAGAGCATGAAAAGATTTTTAAAATCGGGCGCGCATATAACTGGATGAAAAAGAGTCCTAATGGAACTTTTTCATTTAAGGAAAAAAGCAAAATGAAAAAGAGAGGTGGCAACGATACCATTCTTTTTATGGGAACATATCCGCCCAGAGAATGTGGTATTGCTACGTTTACGAAAGACCTTGTAGGTGCGGTCGATCGTCGCCTTTCAAATTCAATCAATACGGGCATTGTAGCCTTGAACCACAACGGAGTTAACATCTATAATTACCCAAAAAAGGTTGAATATGAAGTTAGCGACAGCGATCTTAATGATTATATTGAGGTGGCTGAAGAAATAAACGCCCGGCCCGATGTTAAGCTTATCTGCATCCAGCACGAATTTGGGATTTTTGGAGGTGAGTGGGGTGACCATCTTTTGATGTTTCTCGAGAGGATAAAAAAGCCAGTGATTGTAACATTTCATAGTGTTCTGCCAAATCCCGATGACAAACTCTACCGGGTTGTTAAAGAAATTGGTAATAAGGTTGACGAGATAGTTGTTATGACCAAATCTGGAGTGAGCATACTTAGGGAATTTTATGGCTTGGATAACCACATAAGAGTTATTCCCCATGGTATTCCGACAACCACCTTTGAAGATCAGGGCAAGTCTAAGGTTAAAATTGGCTATCCTATTGATAAGCCCATTATTTCGACTTTCGGTTTGATTGGGCCTGGCAAGGGTTACGATGATGTTATTGAGGCATTGCCAAAGGTGGTTGAAGAGTTTCCTGATCTAGTTTATTTAATCGTTGGAGAGACGCACCCAAATGTTAGAAAATATTCTGGCGAAGAATATCGTAACAGCCTGATTGACAGAGTGAAAGAGCTTGGTTTGGAGAGTAATGTTAAATTTTATAATAAATATTTGACAATAGATGAGATTGTTAGGTATGTAAAAGCTTCAGATGTCTACGTTTGCCCGCCGCAGAATCCTAATCAGATAACTTCCGGAACGTTGGTTTATGCAATGGGGTGTGGGCGGGCCATAGTATCTACGCCTTTTCTGCACGCAAAAGATATTGTGACTGAAAATAAAGGTTTGCTCGCTGAGTTTAAAGATCCTGAATCTTTTTCGAAAGCAATTCTTGAGATATTAAACGATCCTCAAAAGAAAAAGAGCATGGAGAGCCACGCATATCACGAGACGAGGGAGATGACCTGGCCGAATGTTGCCCATAAGTACTGCGGGTTGTTTGACAGTTACACCCGCATCGAGTCGGAGCAAGCAAAGACCTTGCCGAGGGTCAATACTGCTCACCTTGCAAGGTTGACGGACAATTTCGGGGTGATTCAGTTTTCACAGCAGTGGATTCCGGACGTCTCTTCAGGATACACTTTGGATGACAATGCGAGAGCGCTTATGGTCTGTGTAAAACACTATGAAAAGTTCAGGGAGTATAAACAGTTGAAATTGATTAGGACATATCTTAACTATTTCAAGCATGTTCAGGGTGAAAGGGGTAAATTGTATAACTTTGTCGGAAAGAATAGGAAGGTCGATCTCACAAGTTGGGGAGAAGATGCGCAAGGACGTGCTATTTGGGCGCTTGGGTTTTTGATGAACGCTCCGCACATTCCTGTAGACTTTAAGAGAGAGGCGCACGACATTCTTATAAAAGCGTTAACGGTTGTTGATAATTTGAGGTCGCCGAGGGCTGTTGCGTTTGTTATTCAGGGCCTCTACTATTATCATAATCACTTTAAACACAAAGGTATCAGGGACAAAATTGCAAGGCATGCAAATTATCTAGTTGATTTGTATGAGCACAGTGCTAGTGAATCATGGAAGTGGTTTGAGAAGTATCTTACTTATGGAAATAGCAAGCTGCCGGAAGCGCTTTTCTATGCTTATCAGGTCACGGGAAATGAAAGATACCTTGAGGTGGCGAAGGAGAGTATTGATTTCCTTATAGAAAAGACGTTCGAGGGGGATATTTTTGTTCCAATCGGGCAAGACGGATGGTATCACCAAGGAGGCGAGAGAACATACTATGATCAGCAGCCGATTGAAGCAGCTTATATGGTGGATGCTTTAATTGCGGCTTATCGGATTATCGAGGAAGATGTTTACAGAAAGCGGGCGTTCCAAGCATTTAGTTGGTTTACCGGAGAGAACACTTTGAAACAGGTTGTTTATAATGAGAGCACCGGGGGCTGCCATGACGGGCTTGGAGAGAGGACAATAAATTTAAACCAGGGTGCAGAGTCGACGATTGCTTATCTTTTAGCTAGATTGAGTATGATGAATATTTAGAAAACATTATAATCTAAGGTATTTTCTTTGTGAGATGGTTGTGAAGATGATATCTGTTGATTTTCAGAAAGATTTTAGCGATAAAAGAGGTAAACACTACAAGTTTAGGAGAAATGTTGATTTTATCAAGAAGACTTTGATACCTTTTCTCAAGGAAAACCAAATAAAAGTAGCTGAGATAATCTCTGACTATCGTTTACCAAGGCCGGCTGATCCAGATGATAGTTGTAGGGCTGGCGAGTGGGGTTATGAATCTGAGATTCCTGAGGACATCAAGTTAAAACCTGTGTGGATCAAATGCATGAATTCCCCTATTTGGGTTAGAGAAAACATTGGATATCCTGACAAGAAGCCAGGGTTACCTTACCAAAATCCACAGGCATTTACTAGTTGGTTGGATGATGTTGTGGGAAAACCAGAAGACCTCGATGCAGTAATTCTTATAGGCTTGACCTCTGATTGTTGTGTCTTTTGCACTGCTCAAGAATTGAGTTGGAGAGGTTACAAGGTTAAAATCCTTGCGGAAGGAGTTGGGACTTATTCTGGCGATGAAAAAGAGAAAGAGATGATTTTAACTAATCCGCCGTTTACTAATTGGGCTGAGAGGACTTCGTGGGAAGAATTGCAAGAGGTTCTAGGCAAATAAGATGGTTGTGAAAATAACTTACTTTGTTCATGGAACGACAACGGATAATCAGAAAGATATTTCTTCTGGATGGAAAGATGTTGAACTTTCGGAACTGGGAATTAAGCAGTCGGAAGAATTACCAAAACAAATTGGGAAGAAGAAGTTTGATGTTGTTTTTTGCTCTGACTTAAAGAGGGCTGTTGATTCTGCAAAAATAAGTTTTAAGGTAAAATTTCCAATTAAGCAGGATAAAAGACTTAGGGAGTGTAATTATGGAGATTATAATGGGAAGTTCTCTGAAATTGTTGAACCTATGCAGGAAAAGTGTATTTACGAGAGATTTCCAAACGGTGAGAGTTATGAAGATGTAAAAGCGAGGATTAAAGATTTTTTGGATTTTCTAAAGAAAAATTATGATGGCAAAAGAGTTGCTATTGTTGCGCATAAGGCGCCACAACTTGCTCTGGACGTTTTGCTTAAGGGAAAGAGCTGGGAAGAAGCTTTTGCCGAGGATTGGAGAAAGGGGAAAGCTTGGCGGCCTGGTTGGGAATATAAGTTAGAATAATTTTTCCTGAATTAAATTAACCATTCTCTGTGCGACGGTTTTGTAATGAAAATTTTCCAAAGCGTGCTGGGCTGCTGCCTTGCCCATCTGATCTCGAAGGTGTTTGTCGAGGCAGAGTTTTAATGTGAAATCTGCGAGCTGGTCTATATCTGCATGGTATTCGAAGGTTTTGGGAATTGGGAATTCTATCATCTTTTCCTGGTCGAAGCCCATGGCTTTTGTTGCAAGTTCCTTGTTTAGTTTTAGCTCGTAGGCAACGTCGGCGAGGAAGCCGGTTTTGCCGTGGAGTATTGTATCTCGCGGGCCGCCGACATTTATTGATATTACTGGCTTGGCGCAGGCCATTGCTTCGACTTGGGGCATACCAAAACCTTCTAACCTTGAAGGGGCGGCATAAATATCGCAGGCCTGCGTTAGTTCAGCCATTTTGTCTGGGAAGTAGTCCTCGCGGACGTATATTATTTTATCCTTGTCCAGACCAAGAGATTCTATTAGTCTGATTTCGTTTTTGCCATGGTCGTAGGCTGAGAAAGTCGGAAGGGTTTTAAGAACGTATTTCCAGTTTTTGAATTGCTTGTTGACTTTAGCTAAGGCCTTAATCATCTCTTGCGCGCCTTTGCTTGTGACGTCGCCGCCGACTGTTAAAATCATTACTTCGTCTTCTTTTATGCTGAGATTTTTTCTGATTGGGTTTATTTTTTGTCGGTCTATTTGAGGGAAGAAAATTTCCGGGTCGTAACCTACCGGGCAGACATGAATATTGTCGGGTTTTATGCCGTCGCGAGTGTAGGTTGACTTTACCCAGTTGCTTGTTGCTGCTAGTAATGGCAGAGAGTTTAATTCTTTGTGGTAGTTGGCTACCCAGCCGTTTGCGTTGAACCAAGGAACTGCGAGAATTCCAAAAGAATTGGGGTGAAGAACTGTTTCTGGGAGATTTCTCCAACAGCCTATTCCGATGATAACATCTGGACGGAAAGTTTCGTAAATTTTTTTCTTTTCGTTGTCGTTGTTTCGGTCGCAGGACATTACCTCGTGGCCAAGCTCTTTCAGTCCTTTTACGAGATAGTGGCCTTGCAGGCTTATGCTGTCGATACTTCTTGGGTAGGGGTAAAGGGCTAGGAGTTTCATGAATGTGCGAAAGCCGAGAGTTATTTAAACATTTATACTGGTTCCATATTCAAAAAGATTTCTTCAAGAGACATTTTTCTAACGCTGATGATGCTGTCTGCGCCGCCAGAGTAAATTAGAAGTTCGTTTCCTTTTTTTGTAGGGATTGCTGCAGTTGGGAATACGACATTGTCTATGAACCCTTTTTTTTCGAGTTTATCTGAAGGAACAAGAAGCGGCTTATTTTTAGGAGTCCTTGCTAAAATTTTCTCCGGATTTTTCAAATCCAGCAGGACTGCCCCGGCGCTGTAGTATGCCCGCCTTTTTTTCAAACAAACGCCATGGTAAATGACCAGCCAGCCCTCCTTGGTTTTTATTGGCGGCGGCCCGGCGCCGTTTCTTTCTGATTCCCACGAGCCCTTTCTAGTGTTAATTAATGAACGCTCTTTGCCCCAAAAAACCATATCTGGGGAGTGAGAAATCCAAATGTTGGACTTTGAGAAGACGAATGAACTTTCCGGGCGGTTTAGTGCGATGTAAAGGTTATTTATTTTCTCCGGGAAAAGTACTGCGTCCTTGTTTTGTTCTTGAAAAATCAGACCTCTTCTTTTCCAGTTTACTAGGTCTGTTGATTCTGCCAGGTATGTTGAAACTCCGTTTAGCTCTGAAATCGCAACGTAGGTCATGTAGTAGACGTTGCCGATTTTGGTTATCCTTCCGTCTTCTACGCCGTATTCGCTGTCTCCTGGGTGACCGACAAAGGTCGGATAAGGGTCAATACTCTCAACATTGTAACCAGATTCGTCAAGGACAACTCTCCTTAAATGAGAAATGGTTGTTAATTTGCATAACTTGTCTTTCATGAAAATCACGTGCGGATTGTTCGGGTCTATTCGGACTATAGCTCTTTTGTGCACTTTTTCAGAAGAGGTTTCATATTCTTTCTCTGAAACAATCACTGGACATTTCAAATATTTTTTGTCTTTGTATGCTGGTGCTTCAGCTATTCTTGAATAGAGGATTATTTTGCCGTTGGGGGCCCTTATGCCTGCAGGATTTAGGATGCCTTTCACTTCCCAATCTGGAAAGGAAGGTTCGACATCCTTCGGGCTGAGGAGGAGAGTTGGTTCTGGCACCATCTTTCTTAAATTTAGGAATCAGGAGTTTATAAAAGTATTTTGGTTTAGTTCAACAAATTGAAGAAAAAATCTTTGCTTTTTTTCTCTCTGAAGTATCTGTAGTAGTTTGGTTTTTTGTTGATTTTGAATCTTAGGCGAGATTTTATTGTTTCATAATCCTGTTTCTTTGGTTTCCAGTCGTTTTTTAGTTCTTTTTTGAAGTTTTTTAGTGAGATTGATTTATTTGTCGCAAATCCGCGAGAGCTCATCTCGCTTTTTATTAGGTTGTGTCTGTTTTTTAGATATAGCAGTTTGTTTTTGAAGAATTTTACATGGCCTCTGCCCAGGCAGTAGTTTTTCGGGATGGCTTCTATGGATGGGTTTTTCCTGACATATCCCAGAAGCATTAGTACTTCTAAGTATTCTGCAACTAGATGCTGGTCTGCTAATTTTTTCGGATTTATGAGATTTATCCTTACCATTAAGTTTAAATTGAGGGGGGGATTAAAAAGGTTATGAGCAAACATAGTTACCATCCGTTTAAGATGCACGGAAGTTATATTGGCCTTGTGCTGGGTTTTGTCCTTTCGTATTTTACGCTGGTTGCTTTGTCGGTTGTCGGAGAATTTAGCTTGTTAAAACCGACTGCGTTTCTGGTAATATTTGCTCCGCTTGTTGTTGGTTTTTTGTTGGGGTGGGGCTTTCACAGTGTTGTTAGGGTAATGAGAGATTAAAATGGATTTAAAAAGAGAGTGCTACGAGAAGGCAATTGAAGTTTTGGAGAAAGTCAGCACGCCGCACGGGTTTTACGCTTCTGGCGGAATTGACGGGTATGATGCGGTTTGGAGCAGAGACAGCATGATTTCTTCTTTGGGGGCGAGTTTAATCGGAGAGAGATTTAAGAGAGTTTTTGCAAGAAGCTTGATAACTCTTGGAGAGAATCAGAGCAAGAACGGACAGATTCCTAATTGTGTTGACAAGTGGAGCGAGAGAAAGCCGCATGTTGACTTTAAGACTATCGACTCAAGTTTATGGTTTATCATAGGCCATTATATTTACAAGATGAGGTTTAATGATTCTCGACTGTTTAATCGATATAGTATGAATATTAAGAAGGCGTTTAACTGGCTGGCGTGTCAGGATCCTGGAGAAGTTGGGATGCTTGCGCAGTTGCCTACTTCTGATTGGCAGGACGCTTTTCCGCAGAGATATGGCCATACAATAAACACTCAGGCCTTGTATTATTATGCTTTGAACCTGGCTGGAAGGAAGAGCGAGGCTGAGGCATTGAAGAAACTGGTCAATGAAAATCAGGAGGATGGGCTTTGGAATGGGAGTTATTACTATGCTTATCGATGGAAAAATCATGGGCAGTATAAAGAGTTGAGTGATTGGTTTGACACTTTGGGGAATTTGCTGGCGATTATTTTTGGGTTGGCTGACTCTGCTCGCGCAGAGAAGATTTTAGAATATATCCGGAAAAACAAAATCGCTGAGCCCTATCCAATAAGAGATATCTATCCGCCGATTGACAAAAAGAGCAAGCATTGGCAGGATTATTACCTTGATTGCATGGCGGGCGTGCCGAATCAGTATTCTAACGGAGGAGTTTGGGGATTTATTGGAGGATTTTATGTTTTAGCTTTGATAAAGATGAAAAAGTTCAAGGAAGCTGAGCATGCTTTGACTAAGATCGCTGAAGCTGATGTGAAGTGGGGTTTTCCGGAATGGATTCACCCGATAACGCATACTGTCCTTGAGAAAGACAAGTTGCAGACGTGGGAAGCTGGGTCGTATCTTCTGGCGCATGAGAGTCTGAAGGCAAAAAGGGTCTTACTTCCGTAAGGTTTAAGTATCGGATTCTTGCTGGACTTTTATGAATATTTGGGAGGAATTTCCTGAGAACGCGAGAAGAATGGCTGTTGAGGTTGCTAATCATGTAATTGACAGTGTTCGGTTCGTGCCCTGGACACCTGAGCAAATGGGGGCTTTCTGGAGAAGGCGCTCTTATGATCAGATAGTTGCTTCTGGGGAGGTTAATGTTTGTGTGCCTTGCATTGATACTGCAGCTCTTGCGACAGTGTATTTGCATGGTAAGGGTTTGGGCGCTGCGTTGAGACTTTATACTGGGCAAGGGGCTGCCGAGGATTTTGTTGCAGGAAAAAAGAGAAAGTTGCATCTTGACGCAACAACTTTATTTTTTGTGGATGGTCAGCCATATGAGTTAGATATTGGTGCAGGAGATATTACTCTTCTGAAAGATGCTGATGTTGCGGCGGGAAGGCTTCTTACTACGAGACCTAATGAGCCTTTTTGGAG
>JAHIWJ010000073.1 GCA_018816205.1 Nanobdellota archaeon | reverse complement strand
TTTACTTGAAAGAGATGGAATTCAGATTTAATCACAGAAACGAAAGTGTTTTTAACTTGTTATTCGATATTTGTGTAAGGAGGCGAGTTTAGTGCGGAATAACACTAATCACCTAGATTTTTTATGGGCGAGAAAATTGATTTCAAGGATTTTCAGAAGGTTGAAATGAAGGTTGGGAAGATAAAGAGTGTTGAGGACCACCCTAACGCGGATAAGCTTCTTGTTATGAAAGTGGATTTAGGCGAGGGCGAGGATAGGACGATTGTTGCCGGGTTGAGAAAATATTATTCTAGCGAAGAGTTGGTTGGAAAGAAAGCGATTTTTGTTGCGAATTTGGCGCCGGCTTCTTTAAGGGGTGTGGAGAGCAACGGGATGATTATGGCTGCGGTTTCAGAAGACCATGGCGAGGTTAAAGTACTGAAACCGTCTAAGGATTGTGAAGCAGGTTCTTTGGTCGAGTTTAAACATGGTTAATACGTTTTCCGAATTAGAAGACAGATTGTTTTATGAAGAAGAAATTATTTTTGATTTTGACAAGATTAAGAATTTTATTTTTGAGTTTGTTCAGAAAAAATTAGAGAAAGAGGAAGCAGCTAAAAGGGGCTTTTTATTTGAACAGGTCATTTGTGATTTTTTTGATTATTTAGGCGTTGATGTAGTTCTGGGAGGAAAGACGAGAGACTTTGGGTTAGACGGAATTGTCAGACTAAATCTTGATGTTTTAGGGGAGGTTGATTTGGGATTACAGGCAAAGTATAAATTGATTGACTCGAATGATGTTGACTTATTTCTTGCGAGTTTGAAGAATGCGGAATTGCAACTCGGTGTTATTGTATGCGAGGATTCAAGGCAGTTGCAGAAGTATGAACTGAACTCTAAGATAAGTGCTATTTTGTTCGCAAAAGGAATTAAAATTAAAGAAAAAGTAATAAAGGAAAATATAAATATTAATCCTATTTTTGTTTTGAAGATGGATGATGTTGTTGAGATGTCTGCTAGGAAGTTTAGAAATGTCGTGGAGGCAGTGTACAAAAAATGATCGACTTTAAAGAATTTCAGAGATTTAATCTGAGAGTTGGGGAAGTCGTTTCAGTAGATGATTCGGGAATAAGGATTAACGTCGGAGAGGAGGTTTGGTCAAGACTAACTTAGATGTCAAGCAAGGCGATAAGGTTGTTGTTTTGGTTAATGGTGAAAAGCCGGCGATTCTAAGTGTTGGTTTAGAAACGATTAGCATCGACGGCGATATGAAACCGGGGACGAAGATTAGTTAGAGTTGCGGGTTTTTGGATTTTGTTTTTGAAGGGTTAGTATCTCCCAAGCAACTTGTCGAAGAAACTCGGTTGGTCGTCGAACTGGATTCCTTCTAATTTTGCGGCGATTCTTTTGAATGCTAGGGACGGGCGGGATTTTGGGAAGGTGTGGACGAGAGCGTCTTTCATCACCAAGGACTGCTGGATGCGTTCGTCTTCTGGAATGACTCCGAGAATTGGGAGTTCGAGCATTTCTGAGATGTTTTTCAGGGGCATTTGGGTTTTTGATTTAACGTTGTGGCGGTTGACAATAACTCCTTTTACCTCTTTCCCGAGTTGTTCAATCAACTTTGAGGTTTTGAGGGCGTCTGTTACCGCGGGAATTTCCGGGTTTGTGACAATTATCAGCTCGTCTGCGGATTCCATTGCGGCGATGGCTTCTTCACCCAAACCTGCTGCGGAGTCAAAGATGACTACGTCGGCCATTTTTCTTAGTTTTTTTCCAACTTCTTTTAGCCTTTTGTGATTGATTCTTCTTAATTCGTTTATTGAAAGGGAAGAAGGAATTATTTTTGTGCCGGATTCGTGTTCGTAGATTGCGTCTTCGATTTTTGCTTTTCCTAAAAGGACATGGTTTAGGCTGATTGGGACTATGGGCGCGCCTAGGTGCAGACCTACGTTCGGTGTTGTGAGGTTTGCATCGACGATAATTACGTCTTTGCCGAGAGAATTTAGCGCTGTTGCGAGGTTTATTGAAGTCGTTGTTTTCCCGACACCGCCCTTTCCCGAAGTTATTGTTATCAGTTTACTCATAGTGTTGTTTTGTCTTTAATTGAAAAGTAGGTAGACTTATTTTATATAACTTATAAACTTTTCGAGCGTTTCTGCGTATTCCTTGAGCTGATTGAGGTTTATGTTGATTATTTTTTCTTTGTAGGTTACTTTTAGATTGACGCCTTTTCTAAATTCGTTTTCGCGGACTTTCTCGAGTTTTTCGAGGTCTCTGAAGAGTTCGTAGAGTTCGAGGGCATGCATTACTTCGGGGGCCCTTGTGTAAATTGTTTTTAGCTGGATGAGTTTTGCTCTTGGGGCGTCTGGAATTGGTTTCCACTTTTTGTCTTTTTTTGCTTTTGCTACTAAACGGTCCATTCCTCTTTCAATCATATTCTTCCAACGCGAAAGTAGATTTATAATTACGTCACAAGTTTTGGTGTACTTGAGGCTAACGTACAGTAAGTGGTCCGCACTTATCTTTTCTTTTATTATTGCCTCCATTATGGAAAGACTAGTCTAGGAAAAAAACCATTTTTAGCTAGAGATGCTGAAGTAAGGGTTATTTAAATAGTTTTCGAGGAGAGCCGTTTATTTTTGAAATTGAATTTTAGTCTGAGAGTTTCATAATTGCTTCGGCAATGTCGCCCTTTGTTTCTTCTAGCGCGGCGCGGGCTTTTTCAAGAGAGTGAGAAGTTTTTTCTGCTACTAGCTTAACGTCATCTTCAGAGAAGGCTTCTGCGGATTGTTCAACGATGTTGCCTGCAACTTGGAAAGACGATTGGCCTTGCATTGTAATCTTTTGGACAGAAGGATTTTCAATGACAATTTTAGAGCCGTCTGTTTTTTCTATCGTGACTTTTTCGGCATCTATCTCCTCTTGGTTTATGCCTAGCTGTTTCATCATGCCTTTCATTTTTGCGGGATTCATGCCGCCTAATCCTGGAAACATATTAAAAATTGGAATGAGAGTTATTTATACTTTATTGTTAGAACGAAAGTGAAGGTTGTGCTAAAGCAGGAAGCAACGAAAGTTAAAAAACCGTAGGTGAGTCAAATGTGAATAGAGTGTATGTTGGGATGCTTATGTCTTTTGCGCTTTTTATTTTTGTTATCTTTCTTGCTCGGGGCAGGCGGGTTAGACTCATGAATACGCCAGTTATTGTAACGAGAATGTTAAAGGATTGGATAAGCATTATCCGATTGGAAACAGAAATTTAAGCGCCAGCACGAAAACTATGATTGCTACGATGAATACGACTACCTGTGTTGGGGTCACCATGAAGCGGCTTTGGAACTCTTCGTCGTAACGCATAAGACCGCCGAAAACGCCCGGCATATGGACTCTATTATCGCTTGCCATGTTTATTGTAAAATTGAGGAGTTTAAAAGTTTAACTGTTGAGATGTTTGAAGTTAAAGAAAGTGTTATAAACTTCTGTTTTTTATTTTTTGGATGGCCATAATTCAATCTGGTTTATCTCTAAATTTTTATATTTTTATTATTGTCATAATTGTAGGCTTGTTATTTGTTGCTTATTCCATTAGAAGAATGAAGTATTCTTGGAGGCAGATTTGGAGGTCTGTTTGGGTTTCGTTTTTGACAGCTTTGATGTTAGCGTTGATTTTTGCTTTTGTTATTAGTTTGATAGCTAGGCCGGTTTATGCTAAAACTGTTGATTGTGTGAATCCTCCCTGTGCATACGGTGCAGATAATTCTATTTTCTTTTGGGTATTTTTGTTTTCTCTTCCAGTATTTTTCTTTATTGTTTGGATTGTTTATTATGTCGCAGCATTAATTCGAAATAAGAATCGAAAAGTAATATTCAAATAACTAAATACTTATAAGCGGCGATTGTTCTTCCTAAGAATGGTGCAGAAAAGAGTTTCAAGAGAGATTGAAACGAAAACAACTGAGGTTAGAAGATATGCTCTCTCTGAAGGATTTGGCCTCGCTTACAAAATTGTGACAGAAACATCAATAGAGCAAAGATTTGATGAGAGAAAAGGCGTTAACATTGGTCCAAAAAATATGTTTGAAACTGTTACAGTCGTAAGGAATGAAAACACGCATGAGGGTATTACACCGAGAGAATATTTTAGAGCAACTCGATTAACTTATGGGAGCGAAGTACCCTTGAGAGTTGGACCCGTGATAACTCATGCTAACGAAGGCCTTCCTGCTGCGGTTCTCGAAGATTTGAAAACATTGCCTGCTATTTGGGAACTGGCAAGGTTAGCAAAGCCCCAACATTGTTTTGTTGACTAATTTCTATTCTCGAGGTGTTTGATAAGTTTCTTCTTATCTCTACCCCTGACTTCTTTACCCCAGAGGACGAAAAGGCGGTTGATTTTTGACCAGTATCTTTTAGGTGCGACTTTTTGTAATGCAAGTTCGGTTTCGTGGGGCGTTTTTGTTTTTGCCAGGCCGAGGACGTTGCTTATTCTGTGGACGTGGGTATCGACACAGATGCCGTCTTTGTTGTGGATTTCGCTTAGAACGAGGTTTGCGGTTTTTCTGCCGACACCTGGTAAGGTGACGAGTTGTTCTATTGTATCTGGAACTTTTCCTTGGAAGTTTTTTATAAGGAGTTCTGCGGTTGCTTTGGAATTTTTTGATTTTGTTTTGTAGAAGT
>JAHIWJ010000072.1 GCA_018816205.1 Nanobdellota archaeon | reverse complement strand
TATAAATCTGCCGATTAACTAAAATTATTTAGAAATTATTTCCTATGGGGATAGGCACTTAGCCCCCCTAATCTTCTCCCTTCCCCCACCCCACATGCAACTTTCCCACCAGCCACTTTATTTCTTTCCTTTCAACTCCTAATGCTTCCCAAAAAAACCTTCCCTATTTCTTCTCCGCTGCTGCTCCACCGCTAGCCCCAATCTTCCCGCTTTTCTCCGCTGCTGCTCCGCCACTCACATTCCCAAACTCCTAAGAGTTATTTTCCCTTATTCACAACCCCACAAATATTTTCCTACCCAGAACCCAAAAGATTTTACTTTTTCACCCCAGCCTTCGCAGCCCGCCGTGCCTCAACTTGCCCCTTAATCTTCTCCACACTTTCCGGGTTAATTAAAGTCATCAAATTCCCTGCATCCTCCCCGTGCAACACTGCTCTTAGTACACGACGCATCATCTTCCCGCTTCGCGTCTTAGGAATATCCTCAACAAAATAAACTTCCGCAGGCTTAGCAATCGGCCCAATTTTTTTCACCACCGCACCAATAACCTGCTCTTCCGTCACACTGCCTTTAATCTTAACAAACGCAACCGGTACAACCCCTCGCAAAGCATCATTCTTCGCAACAATCGTGCTTTCCACAACACCATTAACGCCGTCAATCGCATCCTCAATCTCACCCGTAGACAACCTGTGCCCCGCCACCTTTATCACGTCATCCGCCCTCCCTAAGATCCTAAACCTTCCGTTCTTATCCGTTATTGCATTATCCTCCGCGTTATACAACTTCCCAACAAAATATTTCTTATAACGCTCTTCATTCTTCCAAACTCCCCGAATCAACGCCGGCGAATAAGGCGGCTTCTGCATCAAAATTCCTTCCTTACCATTTGGAACTCTCTTTCCCTTCTCGTCAAAAACCCCAAACTCCACCCCCGGAAACGGAATCGCCGCATAAGTCGGAATAAACGGTCCATGCCCAGGCAAGGACATCACAACCGCGCTCCCAGTCTCCGTCTGCCAATAAGTATCAATCACAGGACATCTTCCCTTCCCGATATTGTTAAAAAACCACATCCAAGTCGCCTCATCAATTGGCTCCCCAACGCTCCCAAGAACTTTCAAACTTTCCATCTTATGCTTCTTCGCATACTCTGTCCCCTCCTGCGCAAACATCCTCAAAGCTGTCGGCGCCGTATAAAAAACATTGACTTTGTGCTGCTCAACAATCTGCATAAACCTGTCCAGCGTCGGATAATTCGGCAAACCCTCAAAAATCACTGTCGTCGCCCCATTCAACAAAGGCCCATAAGCTGCATAAGTATGTCCGGTAATCCAACCAATATCCGCCGTGCACCACATCACCTCTCCAAGCTGCAAATTAAATACAAACCTAGAAGTATAATACGCCTGAACAGTATAACCCCCCACAGCATGCATAACCCCCTTCGGCTTCCCGGTCGTCCCAGAAGTATACAGTAGCAACGCAATATCCTCAGAATCCATAACCTCTGGCTTCACAAGAACGTCTGCCATCCCCTCAAACATCTTTCCGCTCTTTGCCCTATCAACCACAATCTTCGTAACATTCATCCCGGCAATTGCCTTATCCGCATCCTTCTCCAGCTCAACCTTCTTTCCCTTCCTGGAATAATAATTCGCAGTAATCAAAACCTTCGCGCCCCCGTCCTCAATCCTCGTCCTTAATGCGTCAGCAGAAAACGCGCTAAACACAACCGAATGAATCGCCCCAATCCTGGCACAAGCTAACATGAAAACCAGCGCCTCTGGAATCATCGGCAGATAAATAGCGACGACATCGCCTTTTTTCACCCCTTTTTGCTTAAGCAACGCCGCCGCTTGATTTACCTGCTTGTAAAGTTCAAAATAAGAAATATACTGCGGTTTCTCGTTCACATCTTCAGGAACAAAAATCATTGCCGTCCTGTCAGGGTTGCTCAGATTCCTATCGACAGCATTATAACACAAATTCAATTTTCCGCCAACAAACCAACCAAAACCCTTCGCCGTTTGTTCATAACCCTTTTTCCACGGCTCAGCCCAGTCAATCCCCTCGCGCGCAAGCTCTTCCCACATCTTCACCCTATCCTTCGCTGCCCGCTTGTAAATGTCCGGTGGAGCTAAACTCGCTTCCTTCGCAGCCTTAGTCGGAACAAAAAACTTTCCTTTTTTTTCAATATATTTCATCACCATTTTTATTTACCTATTTTTTGACTTCTCCATTTTAATATTATTAATAATCTAAACAATAAACCTCAACGAATTCCTCTTCACTGATATCACATCTATTAACAGCACCACACTTTTCAACACATAAAGTTTCCGCGCTAATTGCACAATACTTCTTAGTACCATAAATGTAACAACCCATTCCATTACCGCAATCTCCACTATCTTCACAAACTACTAAATCAGGACAATCCCTAAACTCGCAATTGAACCCTTCTCTCCCCACGCTGCTACCATCCGGACAAATCTTCAAATCTTCTGGACAGGCTGTATTCGTCTTTGAAAAATAATAAAAAGCACCCGCTACAACCAAAACCACTATAACAATCAAAACAATATACTGATTTTTCATCTTTTCCTAGACTTCTTTTTAGATTTCTTTTTCTTGTCGTTCAACTTCTTCGTAATAAAGTATTTCCTGTCCTTAACGCCCTTTTCAAATAACCTTCTCGTATACCCTACGTTGTCAATCATATCTTTAGTAATCCCCAATTCATGCAGCGTGTCAATAATCTTCTTTCTTGCCTTTTCAACCTCCCGGTCTTTAGCAAGATACTCAATCTCCATATAAGTCCCGACATGCTTGACATGATTTATCTCGATTTCAATCCTTTTGTCTTTCTTGTGTTCAAACTTTTCCGTATGCTTTCTCTTCTTCACCCATTCCTTAAACCCAAAGTCCTCCAACAAAGCCAAGAAGTTATCAAGATGTTTTCTATCACTTAACTCAAACTCATACTCCCTCTTCACCACAACCCCGTTCTTCCACAAATGCTTCAAATGCCTCTTGAAATTCACAACCATGCTCTTTCCGTCATCCCTTATCCTAAACGCCTTCGAAGGATACCCCTTGCCCTCAAGCCTGAAATAATCATCTCCCTTATTAACTGTCTTCTTAAATTTCGCAATTTTCAAAATTCGCTTCCTCAAAAGATTGACATCATCAATCTTCACCTTCACCTCAACTTCAAGCCAGTTTACCATTTTGTCTCTTTTATCTTATAAAGAAGTGGGACGAGTTTATAAACATTTTGAAGACGCAGGCTCTGTTGAAGAAATCGGAAATTGAGGTTTATCTAGAAGCTGGGGCGGGAAGGATTTGCAGGGTGGAGAGGGTTCTCCTCTGCAAGAGGAGAGTAAGCGGGAATCATAAACCTCTATCAAAAAAGATTTTCAACAGAGCCGAGGGCACCCGTTAACAATGTTTCACAAAACTTATAACCTCCACCTTCCTGATTTATCTATGGATTATGATGTCGTTATCATTGGTTCAGGAGCAGCAGGCCTTTCAGCCGCAATCTACCTAGCCCGTGCAGGAATGAAAACTCTCGTAGTCGGCAATCAAAAGCGCTCTCAGCTGACTTCAGCATTCGACGTTGAAAACTACTTCGGCTTCCATGAAGGCACAAACGGAAAAGAACTCTTAAGGAGCGGAATAAAACAAGCAAAAAAAGCCGGCGCAACGTTCATAGAAAAAAACGCAAAGTCAGTCAAAGACGCAGACTACAAATTCGAAACCACACTTGAAGATTCTAGCACCCATACTTCAGATTACCTAATCATCGCTTCAGGAATGCTCTCCTCCCTCGACTTCGCAAAATCCTTAAACTTAAGAATAAAAAACAAACTCATAGAAATAAACAGCCACAATCAAACTTCCCATGAAAAAGTTTACGCCGCGGGAAACTGCTGCACCACGGTAAGGCAAATCGCCAAAGACGTCGGCGACGGCTGCAACGCCGCAATCAACATCATCAAAAAAGTTAAAAACCTTCCATCTTATACTGATTATGGGCCAATAGACTCAGGCCTAGACCCAAGTTAAGATGAATCTTCTCAAAAAAATTCTCGAAGAATCAAAAAAGATTGATGCCCAATTTGAAAAAACATCAGAAAAAGAATTAAACTCTCTAGAAATTATTCTCCCAGTTCCGAAGTTTCACCCAAGATTCTTTGAAATAGAAAAATACAAGTTTGCTCAATTAAAATTAGAAGACCTAGAATCACAAGATACTTTCACTCTGACAAAAGATAAAGTAATAATAATCGACGAATCTGTTAGCAAACAAAAATTTGTAGATTCCTTCGTAAAAAAGTATAAAATTAATCCAATAATACTGAAATCGGTTGAAGACAAAGTTAAAACCAAAAAATTTCTTGATAACCTCTTAAAAGAACATAAGCTAAATAATCTCGAAGATTCCGTAATTATAGTAATCGGAGGTGGATTGCTAATTAATATTGGAGCTTACCTCGCCGAAAGAACTTCTGCAAAATTAATCCTCTTCCCCACAACAGTTTTATCCATGGCCGACAGCGCAGGCGGAAAAGTCAGAGTAAATTACATAAATGAAACAAGGGCTTACAAACACTTTTACAAATCATTCTACGAACCAAACGCGATGTTCCTCGATGAACGCTTCCTAGACTTGCTGCCAGAAAAACAAATACAAATTGGCTTAGTAGAAATTATTAAACACGGGTTGTTTCAATCACCAAAACTCTATGACTTCCTCTTTAAAGAAGGGAAAAACCTATTCAAAGACAAACAAAAACTAAAAAAAGCAATTCTTTGGGCGACCTCGCTCAAAAAGGTATGCTTAGAAATTGATGTAGAAGAAAATGAAAACGGCTCAAGAAGAATCCTTCGCGGCGGCCACGATTTCTCAGATAGGATAGAAGAAGACGAAAGACTAAGAGCCTATCCACAAAGACAACTTCCCCAAGTAATTAATCCGCAGGCGAAATGCAATAACGCAAGATAATTATCTGCTTTCT
>JAHIWJ010000071.1 GCA_018816205.1 Nanobdellota archaeon | reverse complement strand
TAAAAGTTTATGACATCTCAGACCCTTACAATCCTGTCTTTTTAGAAACACTTGATGTCTTCCCTGAAGGAGTTGTGAATTTTTTTAAAGTCGGCGATGAGGCTCTGCTTGCCCAAAAGTTTTACAATGAGTTTAGACTTATTGATATTCGTAATCCTTCCCAGCCTCAAGTGCTTCCCCAAACGATTGAATTGGAATCTGGCACCTATCAACGAGTGGTAGTATACGAGCATACAGTGGCTGCTTCACTTAGCTTTAGTTTACAAACTGCTCTTTTTGATGTAATAGTTCCAGAGAGTGCGTCTGAACCTCTTTCCATAAGCCAAATCAATATGCTGCCCCTTAATAGCCACACTTGCGCCTACACCAAACAAAGACTCTATGCGTGCGTAGATGGCTACGCATATCTGGGTAAATTTGATATAATCAATCCGCAGGAGACATACAGGATGGAAACATTTTATCCGTGTTATCTTTACACGCAATATCATATGTACGACCCAGATGGGAGTCTTGGTCCAGCGCAGCCGGTAATCCTTCTTGAAGCAGGGCCTTATGGTTTCATTTCTTACTCTTCTTGAAAGGCCCTATACAACTTCTTCTGCGCCCCATGTTAATATCTGAAGTCAGAATATCTTCTCAAATACAAGACAAGCATATTAAAGTATTACCAGATTTACTGCCATAACCCAGTAAAGTGCCGTGTTTCCAGATAATTTTATATACGCCCTCTTCGTTCCATAAAAACCATGAAAATCCTCACCCTCCACTGCGACTACATAAAATTCAAACCGTTGAAAAAGGCATTAAAGAATCCGGAAGCCATAAAAAATGATGACGAAAAAACCGTCCAGGAATGCCTAGTCGTTTTAACAGCAATTGAACACGGCGACGACCAAAAAGTCTTTGACGACCTAATAGCCTCTGTAAAAAAAACAGCAACAGAAGTCAAGTCAAAAAACATCGTTCTTTATCCCTACGCCCACCTCTCTTCCAAACTTTCAGCTCCAGACGTAGCACTAAAAACCTTAGAAGAAGCAGAAAAAATCCTTGCCCAGGACTTCAAGGTAACAAGAGCCCCTTTCGGCTACTACAAAACTTTCGAGTTAAAATGCAAAGGCCATCCCCTTTCAGAGCTAAGCAAAGAATTCCACCCAGAGGGCTTTGAAGAAATCCGCGTCAAACCAAAAGAAGAAATTTACAACCCTGAAAGATTGCTAAGAGAAATCTCCCGCTCGAAACTCGACACCTCAAAACTAAAAGAAAACGACCACAGAATTCTCGGACAAAAACTGGATTTATTTTCTTTCAATGAAGTCGCGCCGGGCATGGTTTTCTGGCACAACAATGGCCTGATAATCTACAACGAACTCGTAAAATTCTGGCGCGAAGAGCACGAAAAAGCCGGCTATCAAGAAATTTCAACTCCTCAAATCCTCGACAAAAGGCTCTGGCAAATCTCCGGCCACTGGGACAAATATAGAGATAACATTTTCATTTCAAAATACGAAGACAGAGACTTCGCAGTCAAACCAATGAACTGCCCCGGAGGAATTCTGGTTTACAAAAGTCAGACAAGATCATACAAGGATCTCCCGATGCGGATGGGCGAACTCGGTATCGTCCACCGTCAAGAACTCTCAGGCGTTCTTGCAGGTCTTTTCAGAGTCATTAAATTCACCCAGGACGATGCCCACGTCTACTGCACAGAAGAACAGCTGGAGGATGAGTTAATGGCGGTAATGGCTCTTGCAGACAGATTCTACAAAAAATTCAACCTGCCCTACAGAGTCGAGCTCTCAACTCGCCCGGAAAAAAGAATTGGCAGCGATGAAATTTGGGACAAGGCGGAAAAAGCTCTTGAACAGGTTCTGAAAAAGAAAAAAACGAAATACAAATTAAACAAGGGCGACGGCGCATTCTACGGCCCAAAAATTGACTTCCATATAAAAGACTCTCTAAACCGCGAATGGCAGTGTGCAACCCTGCAGTTAGACTTTGCAATGCCGGAACGCTTTCAGCTGGAATACACCGATAAGAACAATGAAAGAAAAAGGCCCGTTATGCTGCATCGAACCATACTCGGCTCCTTGGAAAGATTTATCGGAATTTTACTAGAACACCTGAACGGAAATTTGCCTGTCTGGCTTTCCCCGACGCAGGTTTGCGTCATAAATTTCACAGACCGAAACACAAAGGCCGCAGAAAAAGTTCTGCATGATTTAAAAAAACAAATTCCTGAATTAAGGATAGACTCAGATTTTGAAAACACAACCGTCTCCGACAAAGTTCGAAAAGCAGAGATGCAGCACATTCCATATGTAATTGTCATCGGCGACAAGGAAGAAAAAGCAAAAACTCTCGCAGTTCGCGCTCGTGGTGAAAAACCAAAGTTCGGCGTGAAAACAGAGTCTTTCATTAAAGAACTGCAGAAAAAACTGCAGAATCGAGATTAAAACACATCTTTTTAAACTTTCATTCCTTGTTAAGTCAAGTTGCTGACTTAACAAGAACATAAAAACTTATAAACTCCTCGTTCCAACCAATGAAAAGAGACAATGAAAATTAAACCCTACGTAGAAAAGCTTGAAGAATCAAAAGAATATAAAAGCTTCATAGTGAAATATCCCGATGCCTTTCTCGCCGCAGGTTTTTTCGTCCTTGATTTAGAAAACGGCGCAAACATCCACCAAATCGACTTTTACATTCCTTCACAAAAAAAGATCGCTGCGTTTTCCTTGGACGGCGAAGTAAAACTAAAACTTCTAGAGACCCTTAACGACAAAGTTCCAGAAGAGCTCGACATGAACACAAACATAGACCTCGAGGCAATATCAGGAATTTTAAGCGACGAAATGAAAAACCGAGGAATGTCCGAAACAATAAGAAAAATTATTGCAGTTATCCAAAACATAGACGGAAAGCGGATATGGAACTTAAACTGCGTCTTATCTGGAATGGAAATCCTAAAATCCCACATTGAAGATGAGTCTCAATCCGTGCTTAAAATAGAAAAAACCTCTATTTTAGAGATTATGAAGAAGATGCCAACACCAAAACTGCTAAAAGCTCCCGAGTCAGATGACGACATCAATGAAGAAATCAATAAACTGGACAAAGTAGAAGCCGAAATCGAAAAAGCAAAGGAAAAACTAAAAGAAGAACTCGCAAATAAGAAGGGTAAAAAATAATCTTATTCTGAACAAATCCTTTAAATACCACTTTAGCCTATTTCTATAATGAGAAAAGGGGTAATTTTACTAGCCGTAGCTTTAGTCCTACTTATAGGAATAGCCACAGCAAATACCGCTCCATTGATTCATGACATAAGCAGCGATATCGTAGTCTGTGAGTCATCGCCCTTTTCTGTAAAGTTTGAAGTGGTAGACTTAGACGGCGACTCTCTCACCATGGGAATTTCTCCAAGTGGGCCCTTTTATGTGCGGCCAATCTCGAGCGAACCCCCAATCACAAAGGTCGAATTATTCTCAGAAAACTTGACAAAAGCTCTTTCTAACAAAGCTTACGAACCCACAATCTTTGTATCAGACGGAGAATTCATAGACAAAAAAGACATCAAAATCACCGTAGTAGAATCTAACACGCCCCCATCAATAGACTTCCTCTCCGTCGAAACCATTAATCTCGACAATTCTCCTGGCTTCCAAAAACAAATCCACGTAACAGACAAAGAATCGGGCTCAACCCCTGAATCCTTTTCATTTTCAGTGACAGACTCACAAGACCTGCTGGGCTTAAAAGTAAATGACACTGGATTAATCACCTATTCTCCATCAAAAGCCCATCTCGGGGTCCACAGTGTAGAGGTCTGCGCAACAGACAACGGATTGGATTTAGAAGGCAAAATAGGCGTTTGCGCCCAGGAAGATATAAAATCAACCACCTGTAAAAAATTTGAATTAGCAATCGTCGAAGCCAATACCCCCCCAACAATTTTACTTTTCAACTCAACAAATTCATCTAGCAGAATTGCCAGCACAGACAAAATTACCTTTCAGATTTACAAATATGACCCAGAAGGCCTTCATCCAGACACCTACTGGTACGTAGACGGCAAACTCAAAGAAATAGATGCTGGGGAAAACACAGACAGCTTCACATACTCTTTTGGATGCGAGGTATGGGGCAGGCACAAAATAAAAGCGACGATTAGCGACGGCATGTTCAACGATTCAGTTTACTGGGTTTTTGACGTTTTTAGCGTCAACTGCCTCGAAGGCACAGTTCCGCGAGAGAAGGTGGGCGATGATGTCTGCGAAGAAAAATGGGGCTGCACAGACTGGGGACTCTGTCAAAATGCGCTAGAATCCAATCACGCGGGAAACCTGATTGTCGAAGAATACCAGGACTTGAAACAGCGATGCGAAGCAAGAGGATGGGACGAAAACACCTGCGGTTACCAGCTGAGAGCATGCACCGACGTAGATAACTGCAACACCGTATTAAAAAAACCTCTTGAAATAATTCCTTGTTACTTTTCGCTTAACCCAGGCTGTTCAGACACTATCCAAAATTGCCACGATGGAGGCTGCGAATTTTTAGCTGACTGCGGCGGCCCCTGCACCCCCTGCCCGACTTGCTCAGACAAAATAAAAAATCATGGCGAGGACGAAGTTGACTGCGGCGGCCCCTGCCCGGAAAAATGTGTTGAAGACAATGAAGAGCCGCAGCCCACCAGTCAAAATAGCTTCGCAAAACTGAGCATGGTTCTAGCAATCATAGTCGCTTTAGCAATCGCTTTAATTCAGATGATGAGAATTATTAAAAACAAAAAAGCTTTGGAGGAACCTTCCAAGAGCAGTCTGGTGGTGGCCTATGAATAAAAAAATTATTTTTACAGCCATTGTAATGGTTTTTTTAGTCGTAATTATAAACCCCGTATATGCAGAAGACGCCTGCTCTTCAAACTACCAATGCGAACCCTGGTCTGATTGTGAAAACGGACTAAAAACTCGAACTTGCATAGATGTCAATTGCGGAAAAAAAGATGTTGTAGAAAGAGGATTTTGCGAAAACCCTGACTGCGTTCCAAAGATAGAATGCGATCCGATTAGCGACTGCACTTACACAGACAAAACTGACGATTTTTTCGCAGGAGAAATCGCTTTTGAAGGTTACAGGGTGGAGCGATGTAAAGACAAAGAAGGATGTATCGCAAGTTTCCTAAGAGAAATTCCCTGCCAGGACAATTTCGAGTTGCAGCTCTCCCCAATCGAAGTATGCGGCGAAACAAAACTCCAAGTAAGAGAGTTAAGCTCAAAGAAGCCCATTGCAACAATAGATTTTAATTCTTGGGTGAAAAATGGCAAATTCAATTTAGCATTCGTGCAAGGAGGCATACCAAAATACTGCCCACACTGCTATAACGCAGTCCTAGACGAAGAAAAAGGCGAAACCGGAATTGACTGCGGCGGCCCCTGCACCCTCTGCCAGCCCGAAAGGAGATATCTTTCCTACCTGGCAATTTTATTCCTTTGGTCTGGTTCAACAGTCTTCACGCTGCTCTCGCTAAGGCAATACTTTGTCGCAAGAAAACCACAAGGTCTCTTCATAGACGAACAATGAATCTAAAAAAAGGGGTAAAAAAACAAATGAAGAACATCCTAGCCATTGCTCTATTTTTTGGCCTATTTGCCTCGCTATTGTCCACAACAATCGCAACACAATCTGGCACTAACGGCGACGCCTCATTAAAAATCTGGGATGATACTGATCCCGAAGGCGGAAGTATCATTAGGCTAAGCACCACAAACATAACATTCGTAGCAAATTTCACGAACAGCACAAACGATCCAATCAACACGACAGGAAATTGCACAATCAAATTTGACTACACCGGCTCATACGGCCCGATTTTCAACATGACCTTCAACACTTCAGTTCCTAGATGGATTTACACCACACTAATTCAATATAAAGGAACTCACAACTTTCAGGTCAATTGCTCAAGTATTTACGGAAATATCTCTCTTGAAGATAGCTTCGTGATCACAAACAAAATTCCTGTAATAAGTAAAGACGCTGGCGGGTCATTTATAGATCTGGACGGAAACCAATACAACACCGATTATCTCCAATGCGAAGAGGATACTCTTTGCATCTACAATTTTTCAGCAAACGTCACAGAGTACGACTTAAACGACGTTCTAACCTTTGAAAACGGAACAAATACGACTCTTACAAACTACCAACTCAACACTGTATCAGGAATTTTACAAATAAATTATACAACCGATGAAGAAATCGGCAATGGTAACAAACAAATAGAATTAAAAGTCAAGGACACAGAAAGTCTTTTTCAGCCAGGGATCTTAAGAGTAAACATCACCCCCGAGAACGACCCCCCTTATTTTCTCAACCTCGGCAGCGAGAGAATAATCAACAAATCAGGCATAGACCTAATCCTTGCTGCCACGGACGAAGAGAATGACACACCATACATCTTCAATATTACATTCCAAAATTGCGTCCATACATCTTTAAATCCTCCCACAGGTCCAGATAATTGCACACTCTTCAATTTGACTGATTACAACGCTTCAGCAACGAACATAAGCTTCATCCCGAATGGCCAGCAGAAAGGAGAATACGAAATTAATTTCTCAGTTAAAGACGCACGAAATGGAACTTATTCCGAAGTTGTAAATTGGACAGTAAGCTGGAACGATGCACCATTCTTTACGTATGTGTGCAACAACGAGAGAACCGCAACAGAAGACACGCCATTCACTTGTTTTGTCAACGCCTCAGACCCAGATGAGGCGCACAATCTCACGTTCATAGTCAATTACACCTGGTTGAAATTCAACGAAACAGACACCAACTACACCACAATCTCAACTGGGTCAACTGGAAACGCTTCAGCCTTGTTAAACTTCACACCTACAGACTCCGAAGTTGGCAACTGGTCAATCAACCTGACAGTCATCGACACCGGGGCACCAAATGCTTCAATTGAATTAAATTCAACAACTTTTTTCTTGTTTGTTGAAAACATAAACGACTCGGTACAAATACAAGATATTCCTGACATGACAGCATACACAAGCGCCGCCACATATCAAGTTTTAGTGAATGCCACAGACGATGACCTTCTTGTCCCGGATAAAACCATAAAAAATGAAACTCTAACCTTCTTCACTAACAACTCGCTCGTATCAGTTGCAAGTACTACCTACATTACTGGCACAAACCGCACCGAGGCGACACTAAGCTTTGACCCATTAGTTTTAGGAGTAGGAGACCACATAATCAACGTAACCGTCCAAGACAAAGGAAACTTTTCTACCAGTTCAGACTTGTTTACAATAACAGTTATTGACAACAACGCGCCAGTATGGAACGAATCAACAAGCACCAATCTAACTTTCACCGAAGGACAAGACCTTTATTTGAACTTGAGCCAGAATGTTACAGATTCAGACGACATTAACTTTACAATAACAGACATAACTGGTTATGGAAGTTGTGATTTTGGCATAGAATCCGCTTACAATGCAGACACAGGCATAGTAAACTTTACTCTGGCAGACAAAGATGTTGGCCTCTGGAAAATAAGGGTTACTGCAACCGACGGTAAAACTCCAAGATCACTCGATTTCAATATAACCGTGAACAATGTCAACGACCCGCCGCAATTCTATCAAGTTGCAGCATATTACAACATGTCTTATTCAAATGGAATGATAAACCTGACAGAAGACAATTACACAAAGATTTATCTCCAGATAACAGATGAAGATTTAAAAATTTGCAGTTACCAAAGCGGATTCTACAGTGAGAGCTTCACATACGACCTAAACATAACAGGTCCCAACCCAGCGCTATTCTCATTCGAAACAGAAGAACAAGTAGGCATAAGCCCCCCGAGATACCAATACGTCTCATATCGATTTGCCCCGCAAAAGTCAGACGTCGGATTATACAACGTAACCTTCAACGTTACAGACTTAGCCGGCAACAGCTCGTTCTCCCAATTCAATCTCACAGTCCTCGAGACGCTCCACCCGCCAAACATCACAGACATTGCAAACGCCGAATTATCTATTTTAAGTGAAATCTTTTACACCGACGCAAACTCTTCAGACATAGAAGACGGTCAGGACGCGTGGAACGGCAGCTTAACATTTAGAATACAAAACCTTACAGTCGGCGGCAACTTTTTGACAGTCAACGCAAGCACCGGAGTAATCAATTTTACAACGAATTCCAGTCACGCCGGAAAATGGCAATTTAAGCTCATAGTCAACGACACAGACGGAGCAGAAGCTTCAGATTATTTTAACCTGTCAATCTACGACTATCCGGTAATTCTCCTGCCTGCCCCAAGCTACCTCTTCAGTTTGAAAGAAAACACCACCTCTGCTCTAAACTTCACAGCAAATCACACTGTCCAGAACTCGCTTAATTATACCCTGATAATAAACGGTGTAACAAAGAACCAAACCAGCGGTTATGGAAACGCAACAGAATTCATCTTGAACTATGCCCCAAATTTCACGATGGAAACGACCTGTTCTGGGCCAGTCAACCTTACCCTCAACGTCTCAAACGCTAAGTTAAGCAACTCAACAACATGGTCAGTAGAAATAAATCACACAGACTGCCCGTTGGTCTTTTTTCCCCCGATAGATCCTATCGGACCAACCGGCTCGCCATATCCCCTATATTTAACTAACCACTTCCAAGACTGCGATGCATCCGATGGCTGTAGAAATCAAACAATTGGTTTTGTATACACTTTAGTAAACGGCTCAACAAGCGGAGGCGCGATAACAGTCACTCTGGCTAACTGGAGCGGCAACGGGTCCTCACCAAGGGCGACTTTCTCTTCAACTACCGACGGTTCCGCAAACTACTCTCTAAGAGCAATAGAATACAACCTATCAAACCCATCACAAGCAATCAATAGCATTGACAGCAATAACTTTTCAGTCTCGCTGACCGTAACTGAAGCGCAAACCACCATAACACAATCTAGCGGAGGCGGAGGCGGCTCTTCAAGAATTCAAATAGTCTCTTTAAAGATAATCGTCCCAGAGCCAGTTTCTGCAAAACAAAACGACAAACTAATAATTCCTCTCGGACTTGAAAATGACGGAACAGTTAATTTAAGAAGAATCTTATTGTCAGCAACCATCGCGAAAGACGGCGAATTAAGAAATGACCTCGTAGCAACCTTCAGCCAGTCATTCTTTGAGGAGCTTAACGCTGGAGAAAAAGAGAACACAACGCTTATTGTAGACATAGACACCATATCCACGGGTTTATTCGAAGTAACAATTAATGCAACAGTCGAAGAGCCGGTATATTCTGACTGGGCAAAATTCTACATAGAAATAGAGTCAGATTTAGACGTTTTAGAGAGAATAATTTTCACAAAGGAATTCATCTACGGAAATCCCGTTTGTAGGGAGCTTCAAGAAATGTTGGAAGAAGCAACCGCCCTGGTTGAAACCGACCCCGCCCGCGCCCTCGAAATTGCCGAGCAGGTAACAGACTTATGTCAAGAGCTGATAACCCAGCCTCCAAGACCAAGGATTGCACAGGTCCTGAGCAGTAATATTTTCATAGGGTACACAGCGATAGCGAGCTTATTAGCGTTCGCCGCAGGATTCATCTACTACACTTACAAAAAGGGCTCTATGAAAAGGAAACTGCAAAGAGACCTAGGAAACATTTAATAATATCCAAAGGCTTTTTCACTTGTAAAAAGAGGCAAAATGTCAAGGAAAAAATCTACCTACAGGGCCAGCTTTTTCCCGGAAAAAGCAGGCAAGGCAAATGAAGTGGAAGTTAAAGAAGCCGCAGAACTAATTAAAGAAATTAAATCAGAAGTCGCAAAGGTTTTTTTCGGCCATGAAGAAGTAGTTGACTCATTAATCAATGCCCTGCTTTGTAATGGCCACGTTCTTCTTGAGGGAGTTCCGGGAATCGCCAAAACACTGGTCATCAAAACTCTTGCAAAAGTCAGCGGTTGCACATCAAAAAGAATTCAGTTTACAGTTGACCTCCTGCCAACAGATATCACCGGCCTCACAACCTATGATCCAAAAAAAGGTTTTGAGGTGATAAAGGGCCCAATTTTTGCAAACTTTGTAATTGCAGACGAAATCAACAGAAGTCCTCCAAAAACACAATCAGCCCTTTTAGAGGCCATGCAGGAAAAACAAGTTTCAATAGGAAAAGAGACATACAGCCTCCCATTGCCATTTTTTGTCATGGCCAGCCAGAACCCTCTCGAAACTGAAGGAGTTTATTCTCTGCCAGAAGCACAGGTAGACAGGTTTTTGTTCAAAGTAGTATTCAGCTACCCTAACCAAGAAAGCGAGGAAAAAGTAATGGAGCAAAACACCACATTCAAAAAATTCGAAGATATAGACCTGCGTGTTTTGACCTCCCCGGAAAAAATAATCAAATTACAGCACCTAACTCACAAAATTTACCTAGACGACAAGATAAAAAAGTACATTATGGCAATAGTAAATTACACGAGAAATAAAAATTTCAAATACGGCGAGTATGTCGAAATGGGCGCATCTCCAAGGGCAAGTATCAATACTTACATCGGAGCAAAAGCTCAGGCATTGATTCAAGGAAGGCATTATGTTCTGCCATCCGACGTTGATAAAGTTTTATTCGACATCTTTAGGCACAGACTGATTTTGACGTACAGGGCGCAAGCAGAGAATATCACTCCTGAAACGATTATAGGTGAGATTTTGCGGTTAGTTCAGTCCACTCTCTAAAATGGATCAAAAAAGATTTCTGAAGGCAGACATTGCAGGAGCAATTTCCGACTTGCAAGCTTCAATGAAGGAATTTCTCCTAAAGAGAAGACTCTACAGGCTGCTTCTAAGAGGCAAGGGCCTGGAGTTTGAGTCATATCGTTCTTACGCACCAGATGACGACGCAGCCTCCATCGACTGGAAAGCAAGCAAAAGGGCCAACTCATTGCTCGTAAAACAATACCGCGACGAGCGAAATCTAAGGGTGGTCTTCTTAGTTGACATGGGGGATAATATGGTGTTCGGGTCAAGAGACAAGCTCAAATGCGAATACACTGCAGAGGTTGTCGCAGCCTTCTCTCATCTAATCACCACAACCGGAGACAAACCCGGATTTGTGTTCTTTTCAGACAAGATGAAAGAATACATAAAGCCCTCAAGAGGAAAAAAACACTTTTCCCGATTCGTCGATTATATTACAAACCCAGAACACTATGGCGGCTTCACAGATTTGAATAAGGGCCTTGAATTTGCTTTGAGTTACATCGGAAGAGACGTAGAGTCTTTAATAATTGTCTCAGACTTTTTGTCCTACAACAAAGAAGCAAAAATAAACCTCTCTCTTGTCGCAAGAAAATTCGAGACCACCGCCCTGATGATCCGCGACCCGCTAGACAACACATTGCCTAATTTTTCTGGGGAAATCGTAGTTGAAGACCCTCGCACTGGACAGCAATTGCTGGTCAATCCAAAAGTGGCCAAAGAGGCCTTTGAAAAATATGCAGAAGACCAGATTAGTGCAATAAAAAAAGATTGTCTATTAAGTAATATTGACCTTCTGGAAATAACCACAGACACACTCTTTGTCCCAACCCTTTCCAGTTTCCTAAAAGGCAGAATTAAACAAAAAGCAAGGATTGGAAAATGAACGTAGAGTTTGTAAACCCGGCATACCTAATCCTCCTCGGAATTATTCCAATCATAATTTTTTTGCATTTCTTCATGCTGAAAGCGAAGAGGAGCCAGGCATTAAAGTTTGCCAACTTTGAAGCGTTAGCTCGAGTAAGCGGCGTCGACCTTTTATCAAAAAATATTTTCATTCTGGCAATTTCAAGTGTCATAATTGTACTGCTCGTCTTTTCGCTAGCCGGCCTGAATATCCAGAGAACGGTCTACTCTAGTTCGTTCACCTATGTAATAGCGATAGACTCATCATCAAGCATGGAGGCAACAGATTTCCTGCCAAATCGCCTTGAAGTTGCAAAACAAGCAGCAATAGAATTTGTAAACTCGGCCCCGCCAGGAACAAAAATCGGGGTAATTTCTTTTTCAGGTAACGCTTTCATAGAACAAGGCCTGACTGAAGACAAAAACGCCCTTACTCGGGCAATAAACAACATCCCCATAAGTGCAATCGGCGGCACAGACATCGGAGAAGCAGTAATAACTTCAACAAATCTCTTAGAAAGCGAAGAAGCAAAGTCTCTCATATTGCTTAGCGACGGAAGAATAAACGTCGGGACAATTGACACTGCAATCGAATACGCAAACAAGCACGATATAATAATTCATTCAATAGGCATCGGCACTGAGGCCGGTGGCCAAACAAGTTTTGGTCTGTCTAAAATAGATGAAGACGCTTTAAACGCTTTGGCCTACAACACCAACGGCAGATACTTCAAAGCAGAAGACAAGGAAACTCTTTCTAATTCCTTCAAGGAAATAGTAGAGTTAAAACTCAAGAAAGTAACATCGGACACAACACCTTACTTAACAATAGCTATTTTAGTATTATTTATTTTAGAATATATACTAATCAGCACGAGATTCAGGGTCTTACCTTAGGTATATGCGTTGATTAACATATCCTCGCACAAACCATAAACTCTCTCTAAAAAACCTACAGCAGTTTCATCTTGATTGTACCTTATTCTAAGACTCCGTTCTCCCCAAGAAGTTCTTCTTTCATCGAAAGTAAGCGGCGTATCAAATATTCTAACATTGCAAGTTCTTAAGTCTCTAGCAGTCATTGCTTGCAGCGCTTCATAAGAAACCTTACCACCATCTTGATTTACTGTGACTCTCGGCACTTTTTCTCCAACTTCAAGCGCAAGATGATCCTTAAGGTTCATAAGAACTCATCTAATCAGCCTTATAAAAATATTTCCTTAACCCGCAATAATGCCTTTCTTTCTTAGATTTATCTTCGCTTTCACGCGATCCAAGTTGTCAAAATTCTCAATTTTCTTATACTCCTCAGGTTCTTCAGATGGATAGTTAACAGTCTTCTTCGGAATTTCTTCTTTTTTGTAAGGAATTATCTCAATTATCTCTGCTTTTCCGATTTCGTCTTTCTCCTCTAAACTGCTTTTTATCAGACTGATTTCGCTTTTCTGAGGACTTGAAAACCTGGTAAGAATGCGCTTCTCTGTCTGCGGAGATATCCGTGGTTTCATAGACTCACGCTCCAAAAACAAAAGTGCATTTTGCACACTTGCTTTATCGAAACCCGCTGCTAGCAACTGTTCTGTCAAAACCGAACTCTCAAAGCCCCTTCTTCTGCCCTCTTGATAATATCTTAGAATACCTGAGTTCACACCAACTGCAATCGGCGCAGGACTCTTGACAGGGCTTGATGCAACAACCTGCAGCTTAGAAACCGGCTCTCTCTCCAAACTTTTCTCCCTCCTTAAAATAAAAAACCTAATCTGTCCAAACAAAGATTGTAGAACTGGCTGATCAATCGGCTCTCCGGAATAAAGCGCCTCTTGCATCTTCTGGCAAAATACCGCCTCAGAAGACATCTGTCTTTTTTTCAGCTCATCAATCAGCTCAGAATACCTAGTCACTCTCAGCATTCCAACTACTTCTGAGAAAAACTCTCGAGTAACTTTATCGAGGGAAATAAGAAAACTGTTCGAATCGCCTTGCAAAGCCACCGTAGCAGAAAGTTTCCGTTGATAATAAGTCTCCTCCGCTTGTTTCTTCGCCTTCGCCCTATTCCCCAGCTTGGCTTCCACAATCGTCAAAGCCACTATCGCAGCAACAACCAACGCAAGAACTATCCAAAACACAGCCCATGGAACCGCAAGTATCGAAACGTTTAAAGCCATCAATAACACTACATTCTATAGATATAAAAACTTTATTACTAAGGCAGGATGAAAATTCATTTCAACAAAAAAACAATTATTCTCAAAGCAAAAAAACTCAGTTTTTGGGGCAAATTCTCTGGGTTAATGTTCAAATCAAGAAACACGAGCAATTTGCTCTTCAATTTTTCTGCTTGGGAGGCCTCAACAATTCACTCATTCTTCGTCTTCTTTCCTTTTTTAGCCATCTGGATGGATGAAAAAAACAATGTTTTAGAATGGAGTCTAGTAAAGCCGTTCACCCTTGCGGTTACACCAAAAACCAAACCTTCACAACTAATAGAAATACCCTTAAACAAAAATAACAAAAAAATCATTGAAATCTTCGTCGACAAAAAAGAAACATTTAAATACAATCGAGGATAAAATACTGAATCAAAGGAGGTGAGCAATGGGCAAAGTAATTGCTAAAGGAGTAGTTAAGAGGAAGCCTGGTCATCTGTACTATGTTGACGGAAAGGGCAACGTGTGCGAGGCCGTAATGGCTCGCGGTGGCAGAAAGAAGAAGGCGTCCAAAAAGACTACGAAGAAGAAAAGAAGATAATAAATCATCATTTTTTTGTTTTTTACTTTTAATTAAATTTTTATTATACCTTTTTCCAGACGGTTCTAATAATTTCGGCTTTAATCCTCTGTCTTAATTTATGTGTGTTTGCCCATTGTGCATGCGCTTGCCAGCCTTGATAAATATCGAACAGTGAGCGAAAATCCAATTCATTTTTTTCAAACAACTGAATCTTCGACTTCATACTTTGAATACTCCTATTTCTCAGCAGCCTATAATTTTCGAAATTCCTAAAACCAACAAAATCAATCCCTCGCGATAACGGAATAATCCGCGACTTCTGTTTGTGCAGTTCTAATTTTAGGCTATTGTACAAAAATTGATTAATACTTTCTTTCCAAATTTCTAACTGCCTTTTTGACCGATGCAACACAACAAAATCGTCAACATATCTGACGTAATATTTTACTTTCAAAATGTTTTTAACAAAATAGTCTAATTCATGGAGGTAAACATTAGCGAAGAATTGCGAGGTCAAGTTGCCAAGAGGCATCCCTCGAGGTCGTTTGCCCCCCCCCCCCCATTTGTACGGTGTTTGCAAGAATCTGTTGAATAAGCCAAACAATCTTTTCATTATCAATTTTGCGTCTGATAACTGAAATCAGAATTTCATGGTCAACTTCTTGAAAATAATGTTTAATGTCTGCTTTAAGGCAAAAAACATGTCGCGAATTGTTTTGAGTAACTTTTTTGATGAATAAATCAAACCTTTTTATCGCAAATAATGTTCCTTTATATCTTTGATTGGCGCATGAGTCATAAATAAAGGTTTTTTCGAATATCCTCCCAATGACCAAAATAAGTGCATGATGGACAACTCTATCTCTAAAATCCGACTTTGAAATAACTCTGGTTTTCGGGTCGCATAAAACAAAGGTCGTCAAGGGTTCTGGCTTGTAAGTTAGATTAATTAATTCTTTATGCAACTCAACAAGGTTTTTCTCAATATTCTCTTCAAATCCCACGACATCTTCTCTGTGGGTTTTCCCCTTTCTGGCATTTCGCCAGGCCAAAATCAAATTGCCTAAAGAACACAAATATTCATATGAAAGGTTATTATTCATGATTATCAACCTCGACCAAGGTCATTCCGAACGCATGATTGTTGTTGTCCAAGTTCCTGTTCCTACAGTTGAGGTTAGAACCATTCTGAGGATCGTTAAACCACAGCGTTTGTAGCCATTATTGTCTTCATATCACCGAAACCGCACGCATGCAACTTCTGAATTTTATAGCTTAAAATCAACTCAAACATGCTCTAACAAAATGGCGTGTGGCCTTTTCAACCCTTCTCTTGAAGAGTGGTCGAGGCAGTAAGTAAAATAAATGTTTGTTTAAAAATCTATCCTGTTCGTAATCTTTCAATAAGTCCTTTCGATAAAGGCAGAGTCACTTTCTCAGCAATACCAGAAAGTCCTGCTTCGTTTAGAACTGCTGGAATGACTTGAGAGTTCGCTTTTCCTATTTCAGTTAGAGTGTACCCTAAATTTTGCGCGCTGGCTTCGCCAGAAAAATAACGCACCCCGAACGCATGACTGTAGTTGTCCAAGTTCCTGCCCCTACAGTTGAGGAGAGAACCATTCTGAGGATCGCCAAACCACACATAATTAACGACTGCAATACCCTTTTTGTTTGTAGAAAGTCCACAAAATGGAATTTTGCCATTTGTTTTCTGTTTAAAGTAAGAACTTGCTTGTCTCCGTAAAAGAAACTGAGCTTCTGCGTGTTCCGAAGTCAAATCAAAATCTCCCTCTTGAGAAACAAAGATAGCATCCATGTCTTCAGGGGCCATTGTCTCTTGAGCTTTAGCGACAGCTTCAGCAGCTTCATAAATATCTGGTTGCATTTCAAAATAATCCCCTTTTCTATGCGCTTCTACTGCGGCAACAGCCATTAAAGGATTTCTCAGCGGATTTAAAACACCCCTAACAAGAATCGTCTTAGCACCCTTTCTGACAATTGGTGCAACATTTGTCCTTGAAAAATCATTTGAACGCCCCGCCAATCTAATTTGAGCAACTTCATCAGGTTCAGCCAAAGAAGTTACCCCAACTCTTCCAAATGCTTCAAGCTGTTTGTCTAAAGGCGCAGCCACTTGGTAAATATCACCAAAGCCATCCACACTTCCAATCATCTTTGCTACATATGCCATATTTTCTTCAGAAACTGCGGGTATTTAAACTTTTCGTTTTGTTACTATTCTTTAGTTATATGATATTGATCATCTTGTTACAAATGCAGTGTTGCATAATTCGAAAATAATTCCTTATCAATCAACTGTTAGTTACCAACCG
>JAHIWJ010000070.1 GCA_018816205.1 Nanobdellota archaeon | reverse complement strand
CCCCTGAGTTGTAATAAGGTATAACTTTAGTGTCCCAGAGGGTTTGAGCCCGCCTATAATTACTTACCCATTGTATCACATAAAAAAGGCCGGCGTCTGGGCCGGCGTCTGGGCCCCAAAAATGATTACAAAAAGGATGCTCCAAACATTGCCATAATCCTGGATCGATTTCATCATCTTCCATCCTCGCACCATAAGTGATTTCATAATTGTCCAGTAAATCAACATCTGAAGACCATGTAGACGGAAGGTTAGACAGAATTTCCGGGTTTGACCACAAATATTTTGCTTGATAAACTAACCATTGATGTACTGGTGGATTTACCGCATGTTTATTTTCATAGGTTTTAGGAATTATATCATCAAATTCCGAAACCTCTTTCAAATCAAATGTCAGCGAACACAATAAATTTGAATTATTTTCTAAATTGATTATGTTCAGAGTTAAATTTTGATCCGTAATTGGTAAAACAAATGTGTCTCCCAACTCAAGAGAAACATTTTCTACAAAGGCCATTATGTCTCTTTCTGTTTTTAAACCAGAACAATCAAAGTCCTGAGCAGAAACCATTACTAAAACATTCATCAAAATCATAAGAAATAAAATCGCTTGTTTGATCATGGTTTCTTAGGTATTAAGAGAAATTTAATTAGTATGCCCGCCAAAACTGGTAGAATTATAAATATCAATAAATGAATCGTAAATACCGCCCAACTTACCGGACAACAGCCGCCTCCTGCAGGACTTCCGAAACAATTAGCTGTTAAATACTGTTCCTGGCCACGAAGTTCAAAGCTATTGCTTAAGCAAGGTCCATCAAATGAGAAGAATAGCACTAACCCAGTAATTCCCCCGATCATCGCTCCTTTCCATTCTCTTTTCATTTCCTTAACACAGTTAGATTCTATATAAACTTAGTTTACTATTCTGAATCGGTAACTTTTTTTGGAAAAACCTTAAATACTTGTAACCCCCGTTAGCTAAATGAATAAGGGACAGTCCAAACCGCTGATTGTTGTTATATTGTTCTTATTCCTGATTGTGGCTATTTTTCTTTTTTATGCAGGTTCTCAACAAAAATCGACTGTCACAGGCAATGTTATTTCGGATCTGTCACAACAAAACTGCCAAGAAGTTCAGGTTCCTTATGATTATGTAGAAGAATATCAAGAAACTGTTCCATATACCGCCCAAAAATGCGAGACTAAAAATTTGGTTTATTCTGTGACTAACGAAAAATGGAATACGCCTGCATGTAACCAGTGGAGTAAGAAATGTGATGATAAATTTCTTGGCATTCCAACCCATTGTACAGATTTCTGCACAGATAAAACTCTTTCATATTCATTAGATATAAACAATTTAGATGAAGAGCAAGGATCTTGGACAGTCAATATTAACTTCTACAAACAGGGCACCACTTACAAAACTTACCCAGTAACCCAGTCTTTGTATCCGAAAACAACAAAAACATTTACCGCCGTGCTAAAAGTCACGGGAGATAGTCCGAGCGGGGATGCAAATCAGGAATTCTCTGCAGACTACTCTCTAAAAAACATCCCAACCAAACAGGTCTGCAGGGATATAACAGATTACAAGGAAGTTACTAAAACCAGAACAGTCACGAAATATCGAACAGAAACAAAGTGCGACTGATTTTTAGACGATATTAACTAAGCACTCAACTTAAAATGGCCCCACCCAGAATTGAACTGGGGACTCACCCACGTCAAGGGTACGTCTTAACCACTAGACTATGAGGCCATTGTCAGCACCGTAGTTACGTGCGAAGCACTAGACTATGAGGCCGAACGGAGTGAACCGTGTGAACGTAGTGAGGCTCAGGAGACTAGAAAGGTTTACCTTTCGTAGACTATGGGGCCGAATCACGCTAATTCAAAACTCAAAAAATCATAATATTTAACCTTTGTTATTCACAAAATAAATCTTTATAAAAACCAATTCTTAGAATAGACTGTGATAGCCGGAAAACAGACCCTAAACACGGCCCTGCCCCTAGCCACACTCACCTCAGAGCGGCATCGACCAACTAGACATGGCTTAATGCTTTCCCTAAATGATAAGCCCTCAGTAAGCTCAGCTCTCCCATCTCTTGAAGTCCACCAAGAACTGCCAACCCTCGAAGCCCACCTCAACAATGGTTTAGAAATAAAGGGCGCTAATCCCGAAGCTATCTCCTCAATCGGCCTAGACTTGAGGGTAAGTGACGAGATTTACCAAGCACCTTGCCTAAGAACAATAAATTTCCTCCAACAACTAAGACAATTAGCAAGAAAAGGCAACATAAAAAGAATAGATCCAAAAAACGGTAAAGTCCTGTTAGAAGCCGACGACTCCGGAAAAAAAATTTATTACATTGTAAGCAGAGAATCCATTGCACTCCCAGAAGAATTCAATATGCTCGTGGACGCACGAAGCAACACTGGTCGTTTAGCAGTAATGTGCACCGACCGCCCAACAGTAGACCGCCTAACCGGCAAAAGCGCCCCAGTAATCTTCGCAGCCCAGCCCTACGCCTTTCCAATTGAACTAATTCCGGGAGAAGACTCTCTCGTACAAGCAATCTTCCGCTACAAAGACACCGATTTCATGACAGTCGAAGAAGTAAAAAAAGACAAGGCCGTCACGTTCCTGGACAGAGACGGCACTTCACTAAACGGAAGCATGCAATTCACCCGCTACGGCGCAACCCTAACATTTCATACCGACAGAGTTTTAGTCGCAAGACCTCTTACCGAACTTCCGGGCCCGATAGAATTGTGCAAAAGAGATCATTACACTATAGAAGACTTCTTTGAAGTCAGAGAAGGCCAAGACGAAGTTGAAATCTCGCCAAGAAGATTCTATCTCCTAGGCACAAGAGAAAATATCCGTCTGGGAAATGTTTGCGGACTACTCAGTCGCGAAACTCCAGACACAGGTACAGGATTATGGAGTCACTTCGCAGGCTTCTTCTGGCCAGGCTACCAAGGTCCAATAACGATGGAATGCCGCTCAGAATCTCCATACGTAATCGTGGCAGGAGACCCAGCAGGTTATGTAATGTTCGACAAGATGGACAGCCCTCTAAAAGAAGGAAAAGCTTACAAGGGAGCATTCCAATACCAAATGGCCCCAAAAGCACCAAAACCATTCAAATAAGATTGAACTCAAAAAAAGATTTATAATCCCCTGTTAACTAACAAAATCATGAAAAAATTGACAGCGTTCATCTTCGTCACTCTAATTCTAACGCAATTAGCCAGCGCCGACCTCATAGCTCCTGGATTCAAGGTAATCCCCACAACCAACAAGATAACAAACATGGATGATTTCCCAGACCATGTTTTCATCTTCACTGCAAAATTAGGCGAAAGCGTCTGCGCATTAGAAAAAATCGAAAACGACGGAGTTCTACCTAGCGTTTATAAATTCTGTCAGCCCTCTGTTTATGCAATAGAAAAATCAAATTTTAACGAGGAAGAATTCCAAAATCTCTTAAATCTCGTCAGCGAGAACAGAGAATGCCCTCAACTAGAATCATATTTAACAAACTCAAATGCAAAACTAATTGTAACAGATATTAGGGTCTACAACCAAGT
>JAHIWJ010000069.1 GCA_018816205.1 Nanobdellota archaeon | reverse complement strand
CGCAGAGAACGCGAGTGAGGCTAAGGAGAATAATATAAAAGATAATGGGAAAGAAGATGGAGATAATTGAAAAACCGAAAATGAAATTCTCAGGTTACAAAAGGGGGATATAGCCTTTACCAGATATGCAAAATTACAGGCGCTTACGAGAGATGTTACTTTAGACGAAGTCAAAAACAATATTTTAAGTCCTGAAAAATTAGTTTATGCGGAATTACAAGAATCTTTGAAAGAAGGGGGAGAAAAATATAATTGTTATTTTGCTTGTTCAAAACATTTTTGTCATAGATATGCAATAGTCCTGGACGGAAAGGTTCTTAGAGTTACAATCATTAAAATAAACAGGGACTGGCAGAAGGCAGTCGGTTAGAATGGAAAAATTTAATTTTGATTATGATCTAGAGATAAGGATGGAGATAGTGAATTTTAGGAATATGGAGGCTGTGAGATTTAACCTTTCAGACGAAAAAACAGAAGAAACTGCAACTATCCTGATTCCCCACATTAAAAAGAAAAGCCCGGTTCTTGAGTATTAAATGTATGGGCCTGATTGGTAAGTAACAAGACATTTTTGTGAGTTTGATAGGCCGAGGGAGAGGAAAGTTATTTTGAGTTTTTCTGGCGAGTAACTTAGCAATTAGTTATTTTCACTTCACTGATTAAACAAGTTCCGACGTAAAACTGTAAGGATTTTCCTGACGGATTTTCATCGGGAGTTATGTAATAAACTCTGGAGGTGCCGGGCGGGAGGACTTCGCAGTCGGTGCCGCAGGTTTTCGAAGAGCAGTGCCAGGTCTTGTCGTCGATTGCAAAGTTGAGTTCATCGATGTTAAATTTGTCGGTGCTTCTTTGGACCAGGGCTTCGATTTCTCCGCCGGTGTTGAGGCAGACTTTTTTTAGCGAGATTGGCGAGGTTATATCTGCTTCAAGGCAGTTGAAAGCAGGGGAAGCTTGGAGGTCTGTTGTGAATAATTTGTTTAGGCTGTAATATGTGAATCCTGCGGCGGCTATTGCAAGGACGATTAAGATTGAAGTTATTACCGTTTCGCTCATTGCTTTTTTGTTTAGAAATTGGACTTGCTTCGCAAGTTTTATTGGTCGGGCTCGCTCTGCTCGCGAATTATCATACCATCCAATCCTTCCAGACCGCGAGGCTGCAGTGTTGGTTAGTTGTGATTTCGGATTTCTGGAGTTTTTGGTTTTGCTAATTCTTGTTCTTGCCAAATTGATCGCGCTGTTGCCCCACCGTCCAGCGCCCCGACCACCCGCCCAAGGAGTCACGATTTTCTTCGCACCGCTCAGAAAATCGTGCAAACAACTTGCAAACCCCTGATTTTTGGTTGTGCTTTTTGAGATTAACATGGTCGTGCTCCTGTGCCCCTAAGCAAGACTTGCAATGCGGGGTTGCCTCGCTCGTCGTAGATTGTGAGTGTGTCTTCATCTCCTGTTACAGGCACGGTTATAACTGATTGGACTTCATTGGAGTCTGGAAGCACAGATGGCGCGGTAATTGGTCCGTCAGAATAATCGGTTGTGAATAATACCGGATTGGTTTGGCCTGTTGTGGTTATTTCTCCTTCTTCGTTGGTTATGGCATAGGCTGATTCGCCATATTGAAAATCTTCGCCAGGAGGGCAGCCTTGGACTAATTCCACTGAAGAACCTTCGATTAGGTAGAACTGCTGTTCACTGCAGGGTTTTTCATCGCCGATTGCTAAACCTGTGACTGTTGTTTTTTGGCTTGCTTTTTCTATTTTTTCTCTCAGGAGGTTTTCGTCTAGGTTGCCGTATCTTTCTGCGTGGAGAGTGCGCATTATTCCTTCTGGAAACTCCCTGTTGTAGTCTGAGGTGGTGCACTCTGGGTAGCAGCCGTAGTTTTTACTGTTGGGGAGGTTTTGGATTTCTTCACAATTTTTTAGGCAGTTGCCAGCACCCTTTGGGAGGGTGGAACCTGGAGAAAGATATTCTTCTGCGAAGTAAGCTATGCCGTGGCCGATTTCATGTGCGAAGACCTGAAGCGGGTGTTCTGTATTAAGGCTTAGGGTTCCTTTTAATGCTGAGCTTCTGATTGAGGCCGGTTTTGAGACGAGGATTACTCTTATATCGTTTGGGCAGACCGATGCTGCCTTTATGTTTTCTTTTGAATTGCATAATACTGCGATGTTTTGGTACAAGCTGCAGTCAGCTTTGTATTCTGTTGGAGGGATGTAGTAAAAGTTTAATTTATCCCGATATTCGCTGAATGGAACTATCGTTAGAAGGTAGTCTGAGTATTTTTTTGCATCTTCTTCGCTGGCCAGGAACACGATGTTGATTCCTCCAGGATTCTCTTTTAGTGCGTGGCAGGTTATCTGGCCGTTAATGGGTGGTGAGTTGTTTGTGTTTGCATTGACAATCAGAAGGGCGCTTACTGAGACGATAAGGCAGATTGCGATGAAGGTTGCTAAGAGGATAGTTCTTTTTTTCATTCTTGTATTGGGTGTTGCGAAGTTTTAAATATTTGTTTTTGTCTTTTGTTGGATGGAAAAGAGGATTGCTTTTTTGTTTAGCGTGTGCTTTATTTTGATATGCGGCTCTCTTTGGGCTGCTGGCGCGGATGATATTACCGGGGAGGTTATAAGCGGCAGGGCAACTGAAGGATCGGCTAATGTTTCTTTGGATTATTATGAACTGGTGAATTTTACAATTCTTTTTCCTGAGGCCACGAATTATTCTTTTGCTATAGGCCAGCCAATTGTTTTGGATTTGAACGTAAGTTGGAGCAATCGGTCGACGCCAAGCAATTGGAAATTTACTCTTGTGGACATGTGGCTGAATGCTACAATAAATCAGAGCGCTCCTTTCAGTCCGAATACAACAATCTATCCTAACAGGAGGTCTCACAATTTGACTGTCACTGTTGAGAATGAGGCCGGAGCGATTTCTACAAGAAGTGTTGTCTTCTATATAGACAATACCGCGCCGATTATCGATCTTAACGATAACGAGGCTTTGGCTTGCGAGGACACTATCTTTTCTTATCTCTTTAATGTTACCGATGCTGAAGACGGGGGAATAACCTTGGGCGTGGATCCGGCAGGCACTTTCTTTTTAGGACCTGATCATTTCACGGGATATGCTCAAGAGGTTGAAATAGGTTCTTTTGATTTAAATCAGGAATATCTCGGACTCCACGAGCTTATACTCTCTGCAACTGATGGGGAGGCGTCAGATGTTAGATACTTTAATGTTACAGTTATAGAGACTAATAAGGATCCCGGTGTTTGGCCAATTGGCGTTTCAACTTTATGGGTCAAGGGAGACAATACAACATATTCTAAAGAGGTAACAGTCTATGACACGGAGTGCGGATGTTATCAGGATTCTGGCAATTTCACTTTTAATTTGACCTATACGGGAGGAGGAAATCCTTTCTTTAATATCAGCCGATTTGGCAAAATGTCTTTTGTCGCGAATTATTCTCTCTTAGGGCCGGATAATGAAAGTGTTGTTTACAACATGACCTTATGTGTGACAGACCAGGCGCTTAGCAACCCGCACCAGAACATCAGCTATTGTGGGGATGACGGGCTGAATAATACTGTGTGCCGGAATTTTAGCATTACTGTTACTGACAAAAATAGGGCGCCGTATTTTGATTCTTATTACCCTGGTTTTTCTCTTGAAGCCCCCGGGACTACTCAGTTATACTTCAACGCTTCGGAGAGAGATCCTGATGGGACTTTACCAGATACTTCATGGTATGTCGACGGG
>JAHIWJ010000068.1 GCA_018816205.1 Nanobdellota archaeon | reverse complement strand
CACAATAAAACATCCCTGTCAAAATCTAAGAAGGCGTAATGGTCTCCGGCGTCATCACTTGTGGAAAGGTCAACATAAATATCTGTATTTATTTGTGTTGTTCCATCGCTTGGTGTGCCTGCTCCGAATTCTATGTCAGGGGGTGTTGTATCTGCGGGGTCAACAATATGGTCAAACTGCACATTGCCATTTAAAACCTTTAGGTCAAAAGTGTCCTGACTATTCTGCAGATTAGTCAGATAAATTTTATTGTACTGATTGTCAATTAATGTTTCAAATTCTACAATGGTTTCAGAGCCATTAACTTCGTAGACTTCAATTTTTGGCGTGCCGTTGACTGCTCGCGGGTAGAGGGTTATGTCATTGTTTGAAGTAAGTTCTGTCTGGAAAGTAACGCGGACATAATGATTCTCTGGGATGGTTTCAGACCAAATGTTATCTAAGGCAGAGACGTTTGTGTAGATGTCTGAGACGAATTCTTTGTTTTCGTCGAGATGTTCGGCGTTTGTTATTTCTATGACTAATTCATAGGTTTGGTTTGATAAATGCGGAACTACCCATTCAATGTAGTCTATTCTGCCGTCGAAGTCGAGGTCGTATGCATCGAAGAGTATTGCTTCTTTTGTGTAGGTGCCTGATTTTATTTCTGGGGCTGAGACAATGTTCCCTGTCAGAACGGGATTTGTTGGGTCTTCTGTTGTGGAGATTTCTTCAATTACTTCGGTTTCTGGAATCTTATCAACCGTTGTGGTTTTTGCTTTTTCGACTTCTTCTTCTGAGAGTTCGCCGTGATTGTACCAGTAGAGTTTTATTTGATGCTGTTGGGAAATCGGGATTTTGTTATCTAAATAGGTGTATGCGATGATGTCTGTGTATAATCCTGCGACTTCTTCGGGTGCGGAGATTGTTATTATTTTTCCGGATGATGTTTCTTCTTCGGTTGCTTCAGGCGGGGCGGTTGTGTACTCGATTACGTATTCTGTTGCTTCTGGCTCTTCTAGAGGGATGTCGACGGTTTCATCTATATTTTGTTGGGGTGTTTGTTCTGTTGCTCTGCCTGTAATTTCCGACTTGAATTCGAGTTTTTGGTAGAATTTTTTTCTAACGCTTGCGAACCATACCTTGAAGTTGCTGACGATTGGCGGATTGTATTTTTCTTCTTTTTTATTCTTGTCGAGTTTGACTTCAATGATTACGTTTCCTGTGAGAATGCCTGCGGTTGCAGCGGTTTCTATGGTTTCTTCCTTGCCGTCTTTTATTGCTACTATTTCGACGTTTTTGGCTTTTTTTGGAATCTCGACGTTTAATGTATTTTCAGAGATGTCTTTTGTTACCTGCATCTTCCATTTGACGGGGTCGCCGATTTTTATTTGGTCTCTTGTTGTCTTGATGCTAACTGCGCCGGAGGATACTAATATTAGGAATGGATTGCTTTCGATTGTTTCTTCATCGTTTCCTGCGACGATTGTTGCTTTGCGCGCCCCTTTGAAACCTTCTTTAGGAGTGAGTTTCATAAGAGAGCCTTCGGTGCTGACGTCTATGTTTTCTATTTCTGCAGAGTACCAGTCTGCTCCTGAGAAATAATCTTTTAGTTCAATTATGATATTGTCTTCGGTGATTCTGACATTTGGAATTTCTTGAATTAGTTTTAGTTCTGATTTCGTTTTATTTGTTTCGTTGTTTTCTGTTAGTGGGGGTGGAGGTTCTGATTCTGTGCTGCTGATTAGTATTGGTTCTTCGGAGTAGGCGATTTCAGTACCTTCGTAAGTTATCTGGATGACAAGGTCGCCGGAAGTTGCTTCTAAATTAATATCTGATAAATCAATCTCGAAAATCATTGCGTCTTTTCCGCCCTTGAAGTTTTCTCCGAAGCCTTCAATAGTGTATTCTGTTGAGACGGTTAGCGTGTTGTCTTCAGTGTCAAGAGAGATTTCGCTTTTTGGAATTTCTTCGCCGTTTGATGTGACTTTGATGACTCTTGCTTTTTCTCCTTCTTCAAGTTCGTAGGTGAAAGGGTTTTCGTAGGAGGTTGATCCGGAAATTGTTCTGACGTTGATTTCTGCTGTCGCTTGGCCAGTTATTGGACTGCTGCTTTCTTCTTCTGCAGGAGGTTCTTCTTGCGGCGGTTCCTCTTGAGGTTGTTCTGGTTCAGCAGGGGTTTCTTCGGTTGTTGGAGGCTGTTCTGTGGTTTCTTCTTCGATGTTTTGTTCTTTGTAGATTTCTATTTCGAAGTCGACTTGTTGGTATTCTTTTCCGGGTATGCCGAAGACCATGCCTTCTCCTGAGAGGTCTGAGCCTTTTGCGTAAATTGTTCCGTAAACTGGTTCGAGGTCAACGAAGTCTGAGAGGATGAATTCTTCTTTGATGTCGCCTAAAGTGATTGAGAATTGTGTGTCTGACGGGATTGATTCGCCGGCGTCTAGAACGAGCCTTATTTTTCCGCTGATTGGTTCGCCCGGCTTGTAGATTTCTTTACCAGAATAGATTGCTCTTCCGGTTATGGAATGATGCATTGCTTCTTGGCTTATGAACAAGAAAACCATTACCAAAACGGCGACGATTCCTAAGGAGATTCCGATTATTGCAAAGGTTGATTTTTTGTTTTCTGGTTTGTAGTCTGGGATGTATCTTTTTTTGACTCGTCCGGAGTTGTCTCTGTAGGACTCGTAGTAGTAGGGACCGAAAACTTTTCCGCCCCTCTTGATATATCTCTTGGTAACCATTCACCCTCTTTTGATTGAAAAAGTATGTGGTGTAACTATTTAAATTTAAGTGTTTTTAGTGCGCAACAGGACAACAATTTTATTCGGCTGTTGTCTCATTTGCACTTGCGCGTAGGACGCGCTGTGCATCAAGAAGTGAGAAATTACACCACCCTGTTCTTTCTTGCATTTAATACTTCGCAGTTTGTTGCGTTAAGCAGTTCATCTGTCTTTTTTTACGCTGAAAAGTCTCTTGCTTTGGACAGGGACTTGAAAGATGTGGCCGCAATGTTCGCATTGAGCAGTTATTATTGAAGTCGCGGCTGTGAGTATTCTGCACTTTTCACAATTGATTTTGGTTGCTACCTGGATTTTTATTTCTTTATTACAATTTGGGCATTTCATTTTGTCATAATCTCCAGGCCGTCTCTGTGTTGTAAGACATAGTCTTTGCCGACGGCTTTTTTTGTTTTTATGTATATGGCTTTGACAAAATTTCTGCCGATGTCGGTGTGGAGGCGATAGGCAAAGTCTAATGCAGTAGAGCCCTTTCTCATAAGGAAGCAATCTGGGAGGACGTTTCCTTTTGAGTCGGTCATTTTTTCTCCTGCCGGGAAAATAGCTATTTGTTCTAAAATATCGAAGACTGTTTTATTTAAGACTTCTTGGATGCCTGTTGAGCCGTATTCGTCGAGGAATTTTTGGATTTCGTCTAACGCGGCTTTTTGTTTTTCGTTGACTTCTTTGGTGATTTTGAAGGTTTTTTCGCCAGGGATATATTCAATTACACCACATTTGTCGGCTTCTCTTAGCGCTAATTCGCCTTCGGCGTAGCAGGGGACTATTGGATAGTCAAATTCTCCTTTTAGTTTTTTGAGGTTCTCTTTAGCGTTTGGGCAGTCCATTTTGTTTGCGGCGATTATCATGGGCTTGGATTGTTTTCTCAGGGCTTGTGCGAACTCTTTGATTTGGGCGTCGGTCCAGGAGGAAGGTCTTTCTGGGTCAAAAGGGATTTTTCTTAGAACGGACTTTACGTTTTCTACGGTTACTTTAAGGCCAGAGAATTGGGTTGCGATGGCTTCAGCGACGTTCTTTTTTTGCATTTCAATGGTCCTTGAAAAGGTTTTCCAGACTTTTGTGAGGATTCCGAGGTACCATTTGTCGAGTTCGGATTCGATTATGCTGAGGTCGTTGCCGGGGTAGTAATCTTTTGCTGGTTTGCCTTCGCCATCGGTTTCGCCGGACATGTCGACTACGTGGATGAATGCGTCGGCTCCTGCGAGGTCGTTGAGGAATTCATTTCCGAGGCCTTTGCCTTCAGATGCGCCTTCGACTAGGCCTGCGACGTCCATTAAGTCAAAGGGAACGAAACGCCAGTAGCCTTTTTCGCCTTTGACATAGCCTTCTCGGGGGTTGGCGATTTTGCCGAATTCAGGAGCTAAATCGGGAAGTTTGACAAAGCCCATGCCGTGGTTTGGTTTGATTGTGGCGAAGGGATAAGAGGCGATTAGAACATCCATTAGAGTCGCTGCTTTGAAGAAGGTGGATTTTCCAGAGCTGGGGCGTCCGATTAGGCCGACTAACATAAGGAAATGGGAAAACGAAACTTTAAATAAGTTCTCAAATCATTTTATGTATGAGATCCCGTAGCTCAGCCTGGTTACGCTCGCCTGTTTAGGTGGGTCGCTAACCACGCTTCGCTCTTGATCTGACAAAGCAAGATCCCGTAGCTCAGCCTGGTTAGAGCGCCGGTCTTATATGACGCGGATTCGTTAGAATTCGTACTCTAGTCGAGAAGTCGAAGAGAGCCGGAGGTCCCGGGTTCAAATCCCGGCGGGATCATGGATCCAATACAAAATCAATTGTCAGATTTTGTATTGGGATAGGCTCTGTTGAAAATCTGTTTTTGATGATTTGGAATTCCCACAAGAATTTGGCTTATCAGCCAAAATCCCACCCTTTCCACGCCATTCCCCTTCGCCCCAAATAAAAATAGCAAATCCACATTTGACTTTTTCAACAGGACCATAGGGATAGGAATGTTTAAAAAGTGAGCTCTTGCAGTTTTTTTATGATTCAATTTGTAAATCCAGTAATATTGGGCGGAGAAAGAAGGCTTCATAGAAGGACAGCTCAAGAAGGAAGAGAACTCAATGCATGCAGTGTTGCATAATTCGAAAATAATTCCTTATCAATCAACTGTTAGTTACCAACCGCCATTTTTTCTTCAGCATACCTTTTAATTATCTGGTAT
>JAHIWJ010000067.1 GCA_018816205.1 Nanobdellota archaeon | reverse complement strand
GAGAAATCAAATGACAAATGCAATCGCAGTAAATGTAAAGGAATTGAAGGCGGCAATCAAGATTCTCAATGATTCAAAACTGTTCAAGTCGAATCTGGAAACCGTCGGCGTGAAGTCAGAGGTAATGGTTGAAGAGTTTGTGGACATGGTCGAGACTCTTTACAAGGACGAGACTACGAAGGAGAAAGTCTTGAAGATGAAATCGGTCAAGGATCTTTATAACAGTCTTGTAGAGCAGCTTGACGAGATTGCCATCGCTGCCGAGAAGGAAAAGGAAACGGGAGAAGAGAAGGCCGAAAAACCGAAATCGGAAAAGAAAAAGAAAGTGGCAGAGCCTAAAGCCAAAAAAGAGAGAGATAAATATGGCTTTGGTATTGACACGAGATGTGCAATGATTATGGCACTGGCAGAACAGGGCAAATTTACAAATAAAGATATCATAAAGAAACTTGAAGGGGAAACAAAGATAAGTCCGAATGCTGTTTTTGCTCTTTTGCCAGGTAAAGGTTTTATTGCTGTTAAGAATGAAAAAACTGGTATAATTACAATTAAAAAGAACGGAAAATAATGATGATGAGCCGATGACATAATCAAAAGATTGTGTTGTCGGCTTATTTTTTTTACTAATTTTTGAATTTAATAAGGAGGAAAAAATGAAAAAAATTAAAGAAAATAAAACAGAAAAAACGACTTTTGCTACACATCCTGAATTTTTAGATTTTAATAAATTAACTTATGGAGAAGTTTTAAATAAAGGGCATGTATTAATGCGGATGTCTATATCAGCAACAAAAATTCTTTATAAAGAAGTGGATAGAAAAGTAGAACTTCCTTTTTTTGATAAGAGCTTTGTTATAATAGTTGAGCATGTTAAAAGACTTCAAGCGACGTATTTTGAGTTTAGGAATGAGCAACAACTTAATTATATAAAAGAACAATTGGAAAATTCATTTCCAAAAGGACAAAAATTTGTAATTAATTCATTTGAAACTTGGGTTGAATTTGATGATGCAGAATATTTTTTATTTTGGGAAAGAAAATCTGCTGGTAAAGGAGGAGTTTTCAAAATGGTTTTAACAAGAATTGAGAAAAGACCTGATGATTCAAGTAAAAAAATACAAATAGAATATTTTAATAAGGAACCAAGTTTTGATATAGATAAAAAATATGGTAAGATTGTTGGTGATATGCAATTTGAAGGATGCCGTTATATTGCAGCAAAGCAATCAAAGGGATTTTTGTGTGACTAAACACATGAAAAACATTCTATTGATAGAACCAAATTATCCGACAAAAGTTTTGCCATTTGGATTGCAGAAGATAGCAACTTATCTTTTGAACAAGGGGCATAGTGTCAAATATAGAAAAGGATGTCCTACTCCTTCTGGTTTCTTTGGAGAAGTGCCAGATGAAATATATATTACAAGCTTATTTACATATTTTGGGAAAGAAGTAATTAAGACAATTAATGTTTCAAAAAGATTGTTTCCTAAAGCAAAGATTCATGTAGGTGGTATTTTTGCTTCTTTGATGCCAGAGTATATTAAAAAGAAGACGGGAATTTCTCCGCACATAGGATTATTAAAGAAAGTAGATAATTGTATTCCAAATTTTGATCTATTCCCTGAAACTGAAAAGATTACTGTTTTTACTTCCAGAGGTTGCTTCAGAAAGTGTAAATTTTGTGCAGTTAAATCATTAGAACCAAATTTTTTTGTTGTTGATAATTGGAAAAAACAAATAACTAATAGTTGTAAAAATAAAGAAAGATTAATTATAGTGCAAGATAATAATTTTACTGCTTCTCCTTGGAGTCATCAAAAAGATGCAGTTGATTTTTTTGTTAAGAATAATTTAACAGTAGATTTTCAACAAGGATTAGATTGCAGGTTATTCAAAGAAAAACATGTAAAGCTATATAGTAAATTAAATATTCCTGTGATTAGATTTGCTTTTGATAATATAGAAACAGAGGATGGTTATATTCAAGAAGCAATAAAATTAACAAAAAAATATATGCCAAAAACCGAAATAAGAAGTTTTGTTCTCTATAATTTCAAAGACAAACCGGAAGATATGTGGTATCGCTTTGGTGAATTAAATAAATTAGGAACAAAAGCATATCCCATGAAATATGCTGATATAAGTGTTGAGAATATTGAAAATTTAAAAAGAACATTTGTAGGGGAACATTGGAATGAAAAATTTCTTAAGAATTTACTTAATTTTTTAATAAAGAAATCCAGAGGAAGCATGGTTATTTATTATAGTTATGAATCTTTTAAAAAACATTTTGGAAAAAGTGCAAAGGAGTTTGTAAATATAATCAAAAACTATAATACAATAGAAACTAAAAGAGAGAATAAAAAAAGAGAAATGGGAGGATTTGACTTATGAAAATAAACAGAAAAGAACTATTGGAAGTTTTGGCAAAATTAAGGCCGGTAGCGGCAAAGGAGAGCATTACAGGGGAACAGTTAAACTACTTTACTTTTTCGGGCGACCATGTGTTTACTTATAACGATTATCTTTGCATTTCCCATCCGTTTAAAGATAATTTTCTTGACTGTTCTGTTCCCGCTGCAGAGTTTTTTGACATCTTGAAAAAAATAGAAGAGGAAGAAATAGACATATCGCCCGATAAAAAAAATAACCTGAAGATAGAATCGAAGTCAATTAGGGCGAATCTTAAAACGATAGACGGGGTTGATGTTATATTGAATCTCTCCGATATAAAAAAGTGGTCGAAGCTTCCCGAAGATTTTGTGGAAGGGATTTCCATTTGTCTCTTCTCTGTCGGCAAGGACGACGGCTTGTCGTATTTGACCTGTCTGGACGTAAGGGAAGACAGCGTTGTTTCGAGCGACAATTACAGGATAAGCAGGTTCAATTTGGAAGGCAAGATCAAGAATCCTTTTCTCCTTCCGGGAAGCAGCGCAAAAGAGCTCATAAAATATGAAATCGTGAAATATTACTTGGGCTCTTCCTGGGTTTATTTCAAGACGAAAGACGGCGTTATTATCTGTTCGAGGCTGGTCAATGAAGAGTATCCGGACATAGGCGATTATTTCGACTTTAAAGGAAAGCAGACGGAATTGCCGAACGACATGAAGAGTTCAGTGGAAATTGCCTCGATATTGGCAGAAGGGGATTTCAATATAGACAAGAAGATCGAGGTGAGCATAGGGGGCGGGAAGATAAAGTGCAAGGGCGAAAATGAGATTGGCTGGATAGAAAAAACGATCCCGATTGAATCGAAAGTGGAATTAAAAATTTTTATTAACCCGTTATTCTTTGGTAAGATATTGGAGCTTTCAAACTATGTCAAGATTGGCGATGGCAAGGCGCTGTTCAAGGCGGACAAGTTTGAGCATTTGATTTCTTTGTTGCCTAATGACTAAGGGATTTTTTAAAAATAAGAATTATGAAAATAGAAAAACATATTTTGGAT
>JAHIWJ010000066.1 GCA_018816205.1 Nanobdellota archaeon | reverse complement strand
TTAGGAATAGGAACTTGCTTGGCATAAGCTTCGTAAAAGTCCATAGAGCGAATTGCGTTTTGATAAATAAATTTATAGACATAGTATTGAATTAAATTGTTATTGAGAAGTAAAAGGATAAATTGGGGATTATAACCCTTATCAGTCACTACAATATTGGTTATGGTATTAAATGTAAACAAACCTTCTTGGTCATAAGCGGCGGTTATTTTTATGTGATCTCGAATATGTGCTACAATACGCTGTGCAACAATTTTCTCTTTGTAAAATTTCTTCATCTGATTTTTATATTTTAACAGTTCTTTATCATTTTCATTATAATACCAGTATCCTCGGATAGTCCATCTTTGAATTTCATTTCCGCCCAGAGCTTTTTTGTATCCAATTTTTGGTTTATTAACAAAGTTGTCTAATCCCTGAATACCTAATCCCAAGAATATATTGGAGACATCTCCGAGTCTCAGACCGCTACCATCCATCTTACTCTTAATAGAATAAGCTAGCGCTTCAGACTCTAAATAAATTTTATTATCTTCCAGGCATAAAGATTGTTCGATACTAGAAGTTTCTTCAATAGTTTTATTGTTTTTAATTTCACCAATTTTAATTCTATTCTTTGGGGATTCTGTTTTAGCCAAGCAGAAAATAATTTGTTCAAGTAAAACATCTTCAAATGCCTTTCCAGCATCAACAACATTGGTCACAGAAGTCTTTAGAAGAAGTTTATTTCTTATCTTTTCCCATGAATCTGTAAAAGCTAGCATTTTAGGAACAATCATCCCAATTCTTCCTTTTTCTTTTAACAAAGATAGGGCGCGATTAATAAAAACCGCAGAAATATTCATCATTCCGCTCTTGATTTCTTCATAGTAAATTATTTTTTTGACTGGATCGTCTTCTCTAATTTTAAAATAAGGCGGATTCCCCACAACAACATCAAACCCTCCATTCTTGAAAACCTCGGGAAATTGTGCATGCCAATTAAAAGCCCGATCAGAAACCTTCGGATCATCAATCAGCGAATTCCCATTCTTAATATTCCCAAGCAGATTCGGCAGTCTCTTATTTGGAATATCCCTCCCCTCGTGCTCAAGCATCTTCAAAAGCAAGTTCAACTGCGCAAGCTCAACCGCCTTCTCATCCAAATCAACTCCATAAATACAGTTTGAAAGAATCGTCGCCTTCTGCGCCAAGCTAATTCTCCCAAGATAATAACCAAAACTCTGTAGTGTTTTACTGAACTCCTCTTTCTTCAACTTCTCCTCAACAACATCACACACTTCTTGAAACGCATGAATCAAAAAACTTCCCGAACCGCACGCAGGATCTAAAATCTTGACCTCCAGAATTTCGTCAATAGTTTTGTCTTTAATGTATTCCCTAACCGTATTCTTTACAATGTAATCAACAATATACGACGGTGTATAGTAAATGCCCATCTTCTTCCGCTTTCCCGTCCCCGCCTCAAGCTTCACTCGTTTATCAGTTCCAGAAAGAATAGTTCCAAGATACTGCTCATAAATATTTCCAAGTAAATCTCCCGGAATTTCATCAAACATATATCTCGCCTGCTCATCTTTAACACCGAAATACAGCGCCCGAATAGTTTTTTGCAAAACATCATTATCAAAAACAACGTTCTTCTCGTCCTCGAGAATTCCCTGACTAAACAGTTTAGAATCGTATTCCTTGTCAAATCTCTTAAATTCCTTAAGCAACGCATACCATAACTGCTCCCTCAGTCTCCCCTCGCGATAATCTTTAACAATACCCAGCAGAAAATTCGCATTTTCCATTCCCCTATCTTCAACAGACCTCATAAAAATCAACCTGTCAATCAACAACTGAACCGCTTCGTCTATCTGTTCATCCTTAAGATACGGCCTTAACTTCTTGATATCTTTAGACAGCACATCTCTAATGTGTAACAAATCATCAAGAATACTCTGATCAACAGGCTTAGCCATCCTTTCATCTTTCTTCGAGAGCAATTTATTTATTTCCTGATTCTCAAAACTTTCTTTAGAAAGAAGCCACAGCAAATCAAACTTTTCCAAAAACTCAGAAAAGCCCAGCCTGAAATAAGCTCCATCTTTCTTTAAAATATTTTTATCAATATTCTTAATATTCGAAAGCGCATGATAAACTCTAATTTCTTTGAAATTGGTAAGAACTGCAAACTTAATTTTTCTGTGATAAGCATAAGAAACAGCCTGCCGTCCCTCTTCTTCTGTAAGACTCACCCCCGTCTTTTTCGCTTCTACAACCAAGACCTCTTCATTACCAATTTTCAATATGTAATCTGCCCTGCCCCTCAAAACCCTTTCTTCTTTTTGCATATCCCACCTAGTCCAACCAAGAGCTTCTAGAAGTGGTTCAATGTAGTGCGTCTTAATGTTCTCTTCACTTTGGCCATTTATATAATCTTTATTCCTACTTGCCTCAGAAAACTTATCAACAATCTCTTTTACTTTTTTGCTAACAAGCAGCTTGTCAACCATCAAATGAAGATGAATTGTTTCTATAAAAACATTCCCGTTGTCGACCGCCCACTTCACCCACTACCAAACAAACCTCTTAAAAAATCAGACCCCCCTAAATCCAGAACAACAAATTCAAAACCCTCGCTAACCCTCACCTATTT
>JAHIWJ010000065.1 GCA_018816205.1 Nanobdellota archaeon | reverse complement strand
CAAACGCAGGTTCTGCAACACAAACCTCATTGGTACAGACCTGTCCAAGATCACAATCAGAGTCACTTGAACATCCGGGAGAGGATTCACATTCTCCGCCAACACAGCATGCTCCGTCATATGCTTCCTTCGGAGTAACGGTGCAAGGTTGATCGCCCGGACAAACTGTCCCGCCCAAACTGGTGCACGACACAGCAACAGGTTCTACAGGGCAGCAAACTTTTGTCATGTCAACGCAGCCATGAGTTGACTCAGGCAACGGTGTTTGTCCAGCATCAAAGCAAGCCCACGAGCTTGTGCAGAAGAAACCGGCTAGCACGCAATCCTGAAGAGTGCCTGGATCATAAACTCCGCCACCCGTTTGATTGGTCTGATTACCCGTCTGGTTCTCTCCTCCAGGGGGTGGTGGGCCACCGCTAGTATAACAGTTGCTTGTATTATAGGTTAAACAAGAAGCCCCGCACATAAGATTTCCACCAGCATAATCATCCCCCCTCTTTTGGCAGGTTTCATCACCAACATTATCATCAGTAGTCCCGCAAACCAAATCAGCTCCGCAGTCACAAACCTCACTACCGTTAATCATATTATCCCCACAAACCGGCTCAAACGGAACCGTAGTTGTACAAGAATAAGTGTTAAATGTACAATTCGAAGCATAGCAATATAATTCTCCGCCATCAAATCCTTTGGTAGTGCAATTCTGCAAGCTCAAATTCAACCCATCGCATGCTTCTTCACCATTAACAACTCCGTCACCACAAACATAAACTGGCAGAGGACAATCTTCCAGACAGTTTGCTGAAGTCTCGTCGGTAGTACAGTGACCATCTCCACAAACCCCTGGAATCTCGCTCCTCAACCACAAAGCGGAAAATATCAGGAAGGAAGTATCTCTTGCATTATCCCCATTCCAGCAACCCGTCGTATCTTGATGTGTAAATAAATACCCCAAGACATTCGCATTTTCTACTTCTGGAGCATCTGCCCCGCCCAAGGCCCACATCGCAAGCGCAGTATCATAATATTTACCATAAGGTGAAAGCGGCATTTCCCAATAACCTCCCTCAGGCCTAAATCTCATCCCATCCATAATCTTTCCATAATGTTCATCTCCTCCCTGAAGGATTGAAACCAAAAACGCACTCGGGAAATACTTTTCATTCTCAGAAGCGAGCGCCCGCAAATACGGCGCGTAAATTCCAATATCCTCTTCATTCGAAAACAATGCAGTTGCTGCCCACAAACTGCCCTCGTAACTGCAAGAAGTTGAATCCTTGAAGCACCTTGCGCTTATCTCTTCAAGCGTCCAAGCCCCTGCACTGGCGCCATGCGTTTGAGAAGAAACATATGTCACAGACCCACCGGACTTTGTATACAACAAATTTGTTCTGAATCCTTTGTCACATTGAGTATTAAAGCTCTTTTCAAGACACGTTGGAGCAATCCTTAAGTTGTATCCCGAAGGAGAAATCGCAAGACAATTGCCCGGACTTCCAGAAATCTTCATCTCTTCATCAATAGTGACCGAGTGATCGACACCATCATAATTCACAACACAAGAGGCAGGTTCGTTATTATCAACAGTTATCTGTAAGTACCATGTTAACTCAGGCACAACGCCAACTTTATTCTTCAGCCAGGCGGTAATATTATCTACATTCTCTCCTTGCCTTAACTTTGCTAAAGCGACTTGAGCCGTAGCTTTGACCGTGCATGTTGGACTTGGCCAGCAGTCTGCAGCAGAGCTCCTCTGTTGATTAATTGTTAAGTTAACTTTCGGGTCTGGAACATCCGCAAACGCAGCAAAAACAGCTTCTTCAAGAGTAAGCGAAGTAGAAGCAACCTTTCCATCAAGGCAGGTAAACGCTTCATTGATTTCCACTACATGGTCTGCAGAACCTGCAATAACAAACCCTACAGATAAAACGGCTAGTGTCAAAACTAACCAGGTCATCACCCTTTTTCCCATCGTATTTTCAAGGGAGAGATGTTTAAAAACTTTCACATTCAAATTGACCGCGAATCAACACCGAACTTCTAGCTCCAAGCCCGTTTATTCTCGAAGCCTTTTTCTAATCTGTCGTGTAACATCAACAAGCGGATTCTTCGTCTCCGGCTTCTTGTCTAAGATTCCAATATCTCGGTAAAAAGCATCGTTGCTGTAGTTTGGTGGTAAAATTTTCTTTGTTTGTTTCAAATGCCATTCAATCTGGCTGCGAACATAACCCTCTTTCAACGGTGGCTCGTTTTTTTCATTCCATTCTCTAACCTTCTTATTTATTTCTTCAGCAGAAAATCCAGTAGAACGCAAAAACGTCAGCAACACAAACAATCCTCTTTTTCTTCCTTCCTGCAGCCCCCTCAATAACTTCTTAATCGCAGGCGGAAACATGTCCTCAGTTACCCCTTTCATCTCAACATCCTCAAACTTTTTATTCTTAAATTTACCAAATCTCTTCTCCTCAATTTTTTTCTCTTTTATTTCTCTCCCCCTGCTCCAATCGAGCGCCTTAGCAAGAAGCTGCCTTGCTTCCTCTGGCTCATTCTTCGGCATAAAATTCTTAACCACAACCTTGAGCGGGTCAGCATCTCTCGGAGAAAAATTCTGCAATTCCTCCTTTGTCAAAACAACACTTGCCAATGCAGTTTTCTCATGCAGCGAGTAAGGCATCCTAAACAAATGTCTCGACGCTACCAAAACCAAATCAGGCGCAGCCACTTTTTCAGCGCTCACCCCCTTCGATTTCTCAAAATTTTCAGGATGTTTGTTCGAATTCATCTGCAAATTCTCATTCTCAGGGTCAACGCAATTTTCGCAATAATAGAACTCCTCACCGTCGATTTGCTCAAGAACCCCCGCGCATGTGTTGCTCAGGCACTTCAACCTTCTCTTTGTAATCTTAGCGTTTTTTCTCTGAACTTTCATTCCGCAAACCGGACAAACAAAATTTGCAATCGATCCCTTTTTAGCAGCCTTACCGCAACTCTTGCATCTAACTTCTTCAAGTTGCTCTCTTGACAATTTAGTTCGTCTTTGAATTGCGCCAATGTCCGTTAATATCTCCGAAGCAAGTCGGTTATAATCTTCGCGAATGTAATCCATTAAATAACCACAAATCGCTCTCGGCCAAATTGGAAACATCTTCCTAGTTTCTTCGCCATTAAACTCTCTTGGAAACGCTTTGCCTGCAATCATTAAATGAAAACCTTTGCTCCCGGAAAATTTTATTCCATAATTTTTAACCCCATGCTGCACAAGTGCTTCAATAATTAACTGCGCCGCAATCTTAGAACAGTCTAAAAAAGGCGAATCAATATCAATCAGCAGATCCCATCCCTTCCTTAAACTCTCTAGCTCCTTCGGCGTCGAGTCAGAACTTAGCTGCAGCGGGTCATTCCAAAGTTCTTCAGAAGCATGAAACGACGTCGCGCCCCTGCGAACAAGCCCGTTTACATCAGACGTGTATTGCAGCATATCCGGCCGTTTCCCAAACCCATCAAAATACCTCGGCACAACTTCTCGATCCGCAGCAAACTTCAACAGCGCTTCCTGAATTTTTTGATTTGCGTAATAAATACTCGTTACCGCCCGTACTCTTTTCTCTTTCTCACTCATCTCATTTTCTTCCATGCTCTTTCTTATCGTCTCAATTTTAAATGGTTTGTTATATTTCCACAACAACAAAGCTTTTTAACCTCTCCCCACTCAAAAAGCGATGAAATTAACACTACAAAGCCCTAAGATCTTTTCAGACATAGTAACTATTATTTCCGAGTTGGTTACAGAAGTTCGCATTAAAATAAACAAAGATGGAATGTCTTTAACCGCAATTGACCCTGCAAACGTCGCGATGGTCTACTTCAAAATTCCAAATTCCCTATTTCTTGATTTTGACTTAGAAAAAGAGGAAGAAGAAATTGGTGTAAACCTGAACAATCTAAAAGCAGTTTTGAGAAGAGTCAAGCCCGGTGCAACATTAGCAATAGAGAGAGTAGAAAATCT
>JAHIWJ010000064.1 GCA_018816205.1 Nanobdellota archaeon | reverse complement strand
TGAGCAAGGAACTAAAAGAAAAGATAGCTTCTTTTGGAGGAAAGGGCGAAAGCTATGATGAAATAATTAGAAGGATATATTCTTTGGCCGTGAAGGAACAGTTAAGAGATTTTCTAATGTCGTCTGAAGGGTTTGTTCCTATCGAAGAGGCCATAAAAGAGGCTGAAGAGAAATGGCCCGAGTAGAAATTCTAAGAACGTTAAAAGATGAAATTTTGAGGAAATTCAAAGGGGAGTCTAAGAAAATCTTTAAGTTGATGCACTCGCTCGAAGAAAGCCCACAAAAAGGACGATTGTTGGGCCAGGTTGGGGGAATTGTTATTAAAGAATTGAAGTATGGGTCGTTTAGATTCTATTTTATTACGGATGGGCAGAAATTAAAAATTGTGGATAAGTCCCATTTGATAGAACTACTAATTAAATTTGTTAGAATGTCTGATAAGAAAGACCAACAGCAAACAATAAACGAGATTAAGAAAATTCTTCAACAGTTTGGCTCTCGGGGATTTATAGATTAACTCTTAACCGTCTTCCACTTGCCGTTGACTTTTTTTGTGACCTTGTCGACTTTTCCATCAACCAGCCAGTAAACTGTTCTTGCATGATTCAATGCCTTGTCTGGATCGTGGGTAACCATGATTATTGTCTTGCCTTCTTTTTTGTTCATTTTTTCAAGGAATTCCATGACTGTGTTGCCGGTTTTTGTGTCGAGGTTCCCTGTTGGTTCGTCCGCTAGGATAACTTCTGGGTCGTTTGCCAGAGAGCGGGCGATTGCAACTCTTTGCTGCTGGCCGCCGGAAAGTTGGTTTGGGTAATGATCCACCCTGTCTCCGAGTTCTACTAACCTTAGAAGTTTCTCTGCTCGATCTTCGCGGTCTGATTTGTCCATACCTTGAAAAAGCATTGGAAGCATGACGTTTTCTTTTGCAGTCAGATTATTTATTAGGTTGAAGCTTTGAAAAATGAATCCGATTTTTTTGCCGCGTACTTGGGCTAGTTCGGACTCGCCGAGATGCTCTATGTCCTTGCCGTCTAGATAAATATCACCTTCTGTTGCTAAATCCAAAGAACCTACTAAATTCATTGCTGTTGATTTACCGCTTCCGGATGGGCCCATGATGGCGACGAAGTCGCCTTTTTCGATTTTTATTGAGATGCCGTCTACGGCTTTCACTACTTCTTCGCCCATTTCATAATGTTTCTTTACGTTGTCTAGTTCGATTAAAAGGTCTGGTGCCATTTTATTATTAATTGAGAGTGAATTATAAAGTTATGGGAGAGGGTGTTAAGAGCACCACCATCCGCAGCCTGTCTTTTTGTTTGAAATGTAACTCTTGACAGGCTCTTCTGAAGATAGGCCCTGGGACCCAATTGTTTTATCTGCTGCCTCTCTGAATGATTTAATCTTGAAAACCCAGCTTTCTGTTTTTGGTTGGACAAGATACATTTCGTCTGTGAAATACCATACAACCAAGGTTTTATCTTCGGGAAGTCTTGTTTTTAACCGGTCATAGTTTCGGAGATTACAGCCGTGAAGCATTAAGAAATCTGCTTTTGTCATAGAAAGTTCATCATAAAGCTCAGATATGGAGGAGTATGTTCCAAAGAAAGTGCTTTCAGTGATATAGTAAATCTTTCCAGTTTTGACATCGGGAGACATTTCTTTAACGTAAATTATCAAGTCGCTAGAGATTGAACTGATTAACGTGCTATCTAGAATTCCTCTTTTTCTGCAGTCCATTACTATTTGGTCTGCAATTTTCTTATCGTCTTCCAGGTTGCCTTGTGATTTAATCTCAATATTGAGAGGTTTTTTGCCAGCCACAAGATTCATTGTCTCTTCATAGGTTGGAATGTGGTAGTCACTAACTTTTAGGAGCTCTTCGTAGGTTAAGTCTTCGAGCCATAAAGCTTTGTTTTGTAGTCTCAAAAGAGATTTATCGTGATGTACAATAAGCTGTTTGTCTTTTGTGTACTGGATGTCGAATTCGATGAATTTGTAACTTGAGTCATTTAATGCTTTTTGGAAAGCTTCAAGGGTGTTTTCTTTGTAGTTTTCTGGAGGGATTGAGTGAGCTCCACGATGGGCCCCAAGAACTACTTCTTCCGCGACAACTCTCTCGATAGCTGGAACAACCGCCAAGATAAAAATAATAAAAGCAAATGCTAGCACCACTGAAATTGTAAGAATAATTTTCTTAATGCTCATCTAGTTTTTAAGAAGAGGCCATATAAAAAGGGTGTTATGAGTTCTAGTTTGATTGAAGTGGAATTTTAGTTGAAGACCTATTGATTCTTCTCCCAAAGATTTAGTTGGTCATAGCTTTTTATTAGAATAAAGCCTTCGATATTCTCGCTGTTTGTGCTTATAGCGTATCTGAGTGAAGTGAAGTTTGTTGGATCGTTCTCATTAACGCTCATGCCTCCCGATACCCAAATCTGTCTTCTCTCATTGAATTTTGGAATTGGTCTCCATTCTTTGCTAAACAAATTGAAGTCATCATTTAGGTGCGCTTGATAGTCTTGAATGCTAACAAATTCAACAATGTCGTCCCGCCAATAGAGTCTGGCGAGTTCTCCGTAATCGTCTGGATTTGGGCCGACTATAAAACTCTCTCGAGGATAATCTAGCGCAATGTTGGATAGGTCACTGATTATTCTAGAGTTAATTTCTGTCTGACTGGCAAACTTTTTGTTTTCAATTAAATCTTTGATATCTCCTTGGAAAGAGGGGGTTGCTAGAGGGCTTTTTACTTGGTAGATGTAAGGGACTATGAAAATTAGTGATATGGCTAATGAGAAGATGAGAGTTGCCTTGAAATATTTGTCAATTTTATAGCTGGCGACCATTATGGGAATTATAGACATTGCATATCTTATCTGGGGGTTGACAAGGAACAACAATAGGGAAAACATTAGGAAAAGATTGGTCTTTGAGATTTTTT
>JAHIWJ010000063.1 GCA_018816205.1 Nanobdellota archaeon | reverse complement strand
TTAATGCTAAAACTAAACAAAGAATTCTACGAGAAAAAGGATAAGTTCCTAAAACTAATAAAGCACGAATATAAACTTAACAAATTATCCACAAAATTGGATAAGTTCCATGAATTAGATTTTGACGAGTTCGTTAAACAATTAAAGATTAAACTAAACTTTACCAAAAAAGAAGAACTAATGGAATACTTTGAGAAGAACAAAAAAGAAGTTAAGGAGCTAGCGGAAAAAATAGAAAAAACCGACGAAGAAATAAACGAGATGGTTTACAAACTCTACGGAATTACAGACAAAGAGAAATCAATTATAGAAGATTATTAATTTATCTTAACTTCTTCTGGAGAGTCGTTAAGAAATTCATCAAGTTTGGCATCCCACTCTAGACAATCCAGACTGCAGATAATTTTATAAAGTCTTTTTGTTTTTTGTTGTCATGGGTGATTCGCCAACTAGTGATCCTACAGACTTTGATCTTCTTGGTCAACGCGTTGTTGAGAGGGGTCTTTTTGATCAGCCTATAACTCCTTCTAGAAGAGTTGAGGTTGTTGAACCAGCTGTGGAAAGAGATGAAGCATTATACGGGCAAGGATATTTGTTTGTTCCAGGGGGGACTGATCTGACTGGGCAGCATCTTATACCTGAAGTCGTTGATGGTAGACCGTATGAAGCTTGACGCTTAGCTTTATTAATGCTTATTCTTAATATAAATCATAACGCTGTGCGCCACAATTGGACACCTGTTCTCGCGGCTGGTGTCGATTTTGCTGGGCTCGCTTTGCTCGCCGTGCAGTGCTTTAACAATAAAAATGACACACATCATTGATCCTAAGGAGAAACAGAAGCTTGAAGATTTGATTGAATTACTTGGAAGTATCCGCGGGAGACATACGGAGTTGGTGACGGTTTTGATTCCGGCAGGGGCGAATATTAACCTGATTCAGAGGCAGATTGAGGGTGAGAAGTCGACGGCTTCGAATATCAAGTCTGCAGCTACGAGGAAAAATGTTATTTCTGCGCTTGATATGATAATTCGAGAGATGAAAAATATTAAGCAGACGCCGGAAAATGGTCTAGCTTTTTATTGTGGGAATATTTCTGATAAAGAAGGAGTTTCTGATATTCAAATTTGGATTTATGAACCGCCGAGACCGTTGAACGTTAAGATTTACAGGTGCGATCAGGAGTTTATCATTGAGCCGTTGAAGGAGATGATTGCCATCGAAGAGGTTTATGGGCTAATGGTTATTGACAGGCAGCAGGCGACGATTGGGCTGCTTGAGGGAAGCCAGATTAAAGTTTTGCAGAAATTGACTTCAGGAGTTCCGGGGAAAGTTAGGGCGGGAGGACAGTCTTCGCAGAGATTTCACAGAATTACTGAAGGACTGGCTAAAGAATTTTTCAGGCGAGTTGCTGAAGAGTTGAAAAACTTGTTTTTTGATATGCCTAAGCTGAAGGGCATTTTGATTGGCGGGCCGATTCCGACAAAAGAAGATTTTCTTGATGAGGGGCAACTTGTGACGAAGTTGAAGGAAAAAATTATTGCGATAAAGGATTTGGGTTATGTTGATGAACATGGGCTTGAGTTGTTGGTTGAGTCTTCGGATGAAGAAATGCAGGAACAGGAACTGATTAAGGAGAAGAAAGTGCTTGAAAAGTTTTTCAACACTTTGGGGAAGGAGAGAAAGAAGGCGGCCTATAGAGAGCCGGAAGTCAGACTTGCGCTTGAGCGAGGGGCAGTTGAAATTTTGTTGATTTCTAAGAAATTTAACAGGGACAAGCAAAAGGAATTTGAGCAGATGGCAGAGAATATCGGAGCGAGTGTCGTTTTGATTGGAGCAGACCATACAGATGGGGAGCAGTTTTGGAATTTGACTGAAGGTGTTGGGGCAATTTTGAGATTTAGTCTGGATTAAGTTGGATTTTTATTTTTTTGTTTAATTTTTATCATACAAATTAAGTAAAAATATTTAGGTTATAGATAGATTTAAAAGGAAAAAGACATACAAAATAAGTATCCTAGGGTGTGTGTTGTGTTAACTGAATTAGTAGTCACAATAGTAGAAGAATTAGTTAGTTCTGGCATTGTTATCAGTGAAAAAAGTTCTGTTAAACTCTTTTGTGAGGACCTGTCTGCCCAAAACAACACGCCCCCTTATGCGAGCTGCATATCTCATAAAGCTGTAGCGAGTATTTGGGCACGCCCTCGGTGGCAGTCCTCTTTTTCTTTTTCATATTTTTTTAAGCGGCTGTGCCCACCACACAACACACACCCTAGGGTAAAAACACACACCCTAGTTGTGGGCCAGCCGTTTTTCTTTTTGGAGGTGAGCGATGCCATTTGATTTGAGAGAGCTAGAAAAAAAGAAGCGAGAGCTACAAGAGAAGATTGAACTGTGTGAATCTCAGAAGGAAGCAGTCAGGGTTGCGATTCAGAAACTAACTGCAAGATACAACATTGGCGAGATTGGATTTGAGGAATACAAGAATGAATACAAACGGATTTTCAAGGAGAAAAGTCCTGAACAGTGGATAAACTACTTTAATATCCAGATTAGGTCGCATAGGGCGCAGTTGGATTGGTACGGCTCGGAGATTATGAAAGCGCAGAAATCTCTTGGCAAGAAGAAGGTTAGTACGCTAGGAAAGGAAGAACTTAGGAAAGATCTGTCTAAGAAGATTTCGAAGGCAGAGGATTACAAGCAAAGAGTTATTGGGAGCGTTCAGGATTTAGTTGGGAAGTATAATGCGCGAGAGATTAGCTATGAGCAATACCAGGCGGAGATTAAGAAGCTTTATGGGAAAAACGAGCCGCAGAAAATTGTCGATTATTATGAGGACTACATCGGTAAAGCCAAGCAATCTCTTTCGAGTTATTCTGGTAAACCGAAACCAAAGAGCAATCTTGTTAAGTTGATTCCTCTGGTTTTGATTTTGGGATTGGCGCTTTATGGGTTATTTGGGGTTGTTCTTAGATCAGAGTTTACTGGTTTGACTGTTCAAACTGTTAATGAAGTGCATACGAAAACTTTTGATTTAGTTGTCAATGAAAGTGCTATACAGGATTTAGACCTGCCCTACTCTGGCGATTTGAATTGGGTTAAACTTAGCGGGGCGGTGCGGGGAGAAGGAACGGTAAAAGTTTATTTGGATGATATTTTGATTTTAGATTCTGACGATTTGGAAGGGGATGGCAAGCCCACTATTACTGGGAGTGTAATCACTGGATTTGCAACTGAAGGGGACGATTCCATTTCTGAAGATTCTGCTGAGAGTTCTGATGCGAGCGAGGATTCGGCAGATAGTTCTTCTGATGAGGGAAGTGAAGCAGTGAGCGGCGGCGAGGGCGGCGATAGTAGTGGTGAAGAGCAGAGCGCCGCGAGCAACCAAGAACAGCCTGAACAAGGAGCAAGTGAAGAGCATCCGAATGAGAGCGCTGAGGGCGAGAGCAGAGATAATGAAGCAGGAAACGAATCTGGCACCGGAGGGGGTAATGAAGAAACCCAGATAAACGAAACTGAGCAAGAAGATAAAAATGAAACTGAGCAAAGCACTGATAATGCAACAGGTCAAGAAGATGTTGAGGTTGCTGGTGAGGGGGCGGTTAAGAAAATAATGTTTGAGGATTACTGCAAGGAGTCATGTGATTTAAAAGGCAGAGGGTTAAACAAAACTTCTTATACTTTAAGAATTGAAGCTGACGGCGCAGAGTTTGAGCTGGATGAGGTGACTTATGAACTTGCGGTTGAAAAGGAAGTCACTGAAGAAGAGAATGTTACTCTGGCTGGGCCGCCAGCGTTGATAAAGGAGATTCCGACAATTATCATTGAGAAGAATTGGTATTATGACCTGGATGTTAAAGAGTATTTTACTGGTGCTAGCGAGTATTATCTTAAGCAGACGGACGATATTTCAACCACTGTTTTTGAGAGCAAGATACGGATGCAACCGAATGAAAACTTTACAGGCGTTAGAGAGAGCAGGATTGTTGCCGTTAATGAACTGGGGAGCTACGGAAGCAACTTGTTTAACATAACTGTTTTGGATTCTGAGAACATCACAGAATTAGAGCAGTTGTTTAACGCAACTCGGAATGAAAGTTTGAACGTTACGACGAAGCAGTACAAGGCAATAATTAATCGGCCTGTGAAGTGGATAAAGAAAATTGATTTAGAGAATGTGACAAATATTGAGAATTTGACTTTGGAAATTCCTGGGGAATCAGAGGACATTTCAATTAAGACAGGAGAAGAGGCCAGTGTGGCGTTTACAGAAGCTGAGGAATATGAGAGTGCCGTGAACGAAGCGAACAGAGAAAAAATTGTTTCTGGTGGAATTACAGGAAATGTTGTAAATGACTTGAACGGAAAAAAGGGAATCATCACCAGGATTTGGGAGTGGTTTGGAAGATTCGGCATAACTGGAAGTGTAATCAGTGAGGAGGATTTAGGGGATGGGATAATAGAAAAAGGCGACAAGAAGATTATTAATGTTGAAAAAATCTTTGAGCAGACTAATGAAAAAGAGATTGCAGTTGAATACTACACGCAGGCACCTACCTCGGCCGAACAAAATATAAACAACGGCAAGAGGATAATCGTCTCTGGTCCTGATGGATTAAATTACACCGATGTTTTGGCTTACACCACAATTGAAAATAAAGTGCCAATGGGTTCTAACGAAATAAAGTTCTATTGGTATGCTGATTACGAAGATGCTGTTTCTTTCGGATATGTCAACGCAACAGAAAAAATAAAAGAAGAGAAAATTGAAAAAACAAAGGAAAAAGAATTGCCCGAAGAAGAACAAACACAAGAAGAAACAATTCCGGCAGAAGAAACAAATTCCTCAGCAGAAATAACAGGTTCCTTTTTAACAGGCTTTGCAGTATCAGAATTAAACAAAAGAGAGGAAACAAAAAAGCAAATTACTATCGAAGAGAAAGTAAAAATTGCTTTTGATTTTGAAGAATTTGATTTAGACAACGATGGCTTTGTTGATTATGTTGAATGGGTCGTTCCGCATTTAAGCAATCAGACTTTTGATTTAATTATTGAAATCAGCAAGGCGGAACATCTTGATGAAAACAAAGAGTTCGTCAGCGACATTTACGAAGAAGTTAAAGCATTAGATGGAAACTGGTCAGAAACAATTCCAGACACTCATTACGTGCGTGTTACATTTAGACGAAATCTAACTTCTGACAGAGATATAACTCTTTATCCTAGAACAATTTCAGGCACGCCAAAGATTGAGGTTTACGAAGAAGGGGAAACTGAACTAATTGCAGAGTTTACTTCTTTAGATGACAACCAGTACAACAAAATTTATTTAACAAATCTGCAAGGAAGTCAGGATACATTTGATTTATTCATCCTAAATGGAGACGTGCAGTTCGACCACATCATTGACCCGACAACGCCGCCAGACATTAGCTTTGTTACGCCTCCAACTCCGGAAAATGGCTCTTCACAAAGCGCAAATTCAATCTTTGTAAATATTTCTTCAAGCGACAGCAACGGGGGCCATTACGCTTTCACAGATTTCGACCACGACTTGGTTTTATGGCTCAGAATGGACGACACAAATTCAAGCGGAGACCCAACAGACATATCAAGTTATTCAAATAATGGAACAAAAATGGGGACTACTATAATAGACTCAACAAGCGGGTATTGGGGGAATGGAACTTATATGGACGGCAGTGGAGATTATATAGACTTATCACTGCCTTCATCGCTTAATCTCGCGCATAATTTTACTATTTGCTCTTGGATTTATCCAAAAAAAATAGGCGCTGTTATGGGCATTGTAAAAAGGGGCAAGGATGTTATTACTACGAGAAATCAGCAGTATAATTTAAGAATAGAAACAACAGGGGCATTAGCACTCTGGATGGGAAACACAGCAGTTGATGTTTCTTCAACTTCTGCAACTGGGGTTATAGTGGCTGACACATGGCAGTTTGTTTGTGCTAAAGTAAACGAGACAGATGAAATGCTCGTTTACAAAAACGGAACTGATATAACATTTACTGGCGGAACAAATACATTAACATGGCCCGGGGGCGAAGTGGTACAGTTAATTGGTGCGTCAAGAACAATTGCACAGAGTTTCAACGGCACAGTTGACGAAGTTATGATTTTCAATCGTCCTTTATCAGACCAAGAGATTCTTGCTTTATACAATACAACAGCAAACCAATATTTCAATAATTTCACAGCTCTTGCAGATGGAAGCCACACTTTCACCGGCTATGCAGTAGATAAATTAGGATACAAAAATCAGACTGAGGAGAGGACAATTACAATCGGTGCACCACCAGATACAACCCCCCCTGCCATAAACTTCACCTCCCCAACTCCCGGCAACGCCTCCTCACAAAGCGCAAATTCAATCCCAGTAAACATTTCTTCCTCAGATGCAAGCCAGCATTACACTTTTGCAGATTTCGACCATGACTTAGTTCTTTGGATGCGTATGGATGATGTTAATGCAACCGGAGACCCGACAGACTTGTCAAGTTATTCAAATAACGGAACAAGAGTAAACGCAATAATAAATTCATCAAGCGGATATTTTGGCAATGGAACATACATGGATGGCAGCGAAGATTACATTTCTTTGAAACGACAAATAAACAACACAGGCAATATTACAATCTCGGCTTGGTATAATCTAAATGAAGTCACTGCTTCTTATGGCACCTGCATATTTTGTTCTTCATATATGACTTTTAGTTCACCAGGAACTTATTTTGGATATGGTCTTTGGATTGCTCCAACGACAAATCTGCTTCAGTTTAAACAATACGGGACTACTGTGAATTCCGTTGCATATTATGCCACACCATTCAATACATGGGTGCACGCAGTCGGAGTAATGAACACAACAGACATAACCCTCTATCTAAACGGAACAAAAGTTGACTCTCGGCCTTTAGTAGAAATAACTAACTCACGATATATCCAAACAATCGGAAAAGACCCCCCAATAAACCATCAGTATTTCAACGGAACAATTGATGAGGTCTTGGTTTTTAATCGTGCCCTGTCAGACCAGGAAGTCCTTGCCTTATATAACACAGCCGTGAATCAATATTTCAATAATTTTACTTCATTAGCCGAAGGGAGCCATACATTCACAGGCTATGCAGTAGACAAACAGGGATATAAGAATCAGACAGAACAAAGAACCGTGACCATTGATGCAACCATTCCGGTAATAACAGTTATTTCTCCTCAGGATGGTGAAAAATATAGTGCAACAACTGTAGATTTTGAAATATCTATAAATAAAGCTGCTTCTTGGTGCGGTTTCTCTCTTGATGACGCAGCCAATGTAACAATGACTTTAAACGCATCCAACACGGGAGCAAATTATACAAAAACAGGACTAACTGAAGCATTGCACAATATAACCTTTATCTGCAACGACACTGCAAACAATTACGGCACTTCATCAATAAATTACTTCGAGGTTAACGTGGCCGCCCCTGCAGTAGACTTCGCGGGCCCAACTCCTCCAGATGCCTCCTCACAAAACGCAAATTCAATCTTTGTAAACATTTCTTCCTCAGATAATGGAGAACATTATGTTTTTACAGACTTTAACAGAGATGTTTTGTTGTGGATGCGCATGGACGACACAAATAGTTCAGGAGACCCAACTGATTTATCTCCCTATTCAAATAATGGAAGTAAACAAGGAAATGCTGCCCAGACTATCCTTGGAGCGTCTGGAAGGTCATTTAGTTTTGATGGTGTTGGTGATTACATTGATACTGGGGAAGTACTTGCTCAGGGACAGGACATAACTCTGTCTGCATGGGTCAAACCAACGGCCATTGCATCACAGATAATAATAAAACAAGACAACGCGGGTCTGGGAAACTTTGAGTTTAGAATCGCTGACGCATCAGGACACTTAAAGTTTATATCGGGAGATAACTCCTGGACAACTTCAAGTTTAGTGGTTTCTTCAACTACACTCTGGACTTATGTTGCTGTTTCATTCAACGGAACCCAAGCTATCTTTTATTTAGACGGAGGGCAGGAATCTCCTTCTAATATAAGCGTAATACCTGCTGCGCCAGAAGGGACAAATTTTCTAATCGGTCCAGGTTTCAATGGAACAATTGATGAGGTCCTGGTTTTCAATCGCACATTAGCATTTGGAGAACTCAATTCTTTATACTATGCATCAGCTCAATATCTGCATAATTTTACTGATTTGGCAGAAGGGACTTATACGTTTACTGGCTATGCAGTTAATGACTTCGGAAACAAAAACCAGACGGAAACGAGGACGGTAACTGTAGACACAATTATTCCAGCAATCAACTTCACTAGCCCTACTCCTGCAAATAGCTCGAACCAAACAGAAAATTCAATTTATGTTAATGTTTCTTCCAGCGATACAAATTACCACTACACCTTTGTTGATTTTGACTATGACTTATTTTTGTATTACACAATGGGCGATGTAAATTCATCCGGAGAGCCGACGGATTTATCTTTCTACTCAAGGAATGGAAGCAATGTTGGAGATGCATTGCAGACTGATGCGGGTTATTTTGGCAAGGGGTTCAGCGTTGATGGAATCTCTGCTTACATAAAAGCGCCGACAATCAACAACCTGAATCTTACGACTAGCGGGTTTACGCAATCAATGTGGGTAAAGCTGGATAGTCCACCGGAAACCGGACAAACAGATTATCTCAGCTATTTCTATGCAGGAACTTCTGATAGTTTCTTCTTTAGAACTGCGGAAAGTTCGGGGACATACGAGCTTTCAGCTTACGGGGAGATGAACGATGATGGTTTTACTGTCACAAAATCAGGAATGACTCTTTCAGAACTTACAAGCGGGTGGCATCATCTAGTCTCGGTCTATAATCTGACAGACGTGGTGTTTTACGTGGACGGGGCTGAAATCGGTTCTGACGGCACTTCAGATGTTCAGACAGATCTTGATTTTGAAATGAACTTTTTTGGGTGTGACATGGTTGGAAAAATTGACGATGTGTTGTTGTTTAACCGCTCCCTCTCGAGTCAAGAGGTGCTTGCTTTGTACAACGCCTCCACAAACCAGTATTCTGCTAACTTTACAAACCTTGGGGACGGTGCGCATGTGTTTAGAGGTTATACTGTTGACCGGGCAGGAAATAAAAATCAGACAGAGGAGAGGACAGTTACAAAAGACAATATTGTCCCCGCCCTCCCCTTCGTCTCGCCGATAGCAAACACAAATCCTATAGAGAATACTATCTCACCTATAACATTCACTGCAACTGTTAGTGATGCAAACGGAGCAGGTGATATTAATGTTTCAAGCGTGAAAGCAAACTTCACGCGAAGCGGAGAGGCGGTGCGACAAAATTTGACCTGCGTAGATTTAGGGCAGGACACGGCCACCTCAAAAAACTTCTCATGCACAATAAATATGTGGTACTTTGATGAAGCAGGAGACTGGAATGTTTCGATTCAGGCTTACGACCTTTCTGGGGCCAGTGCATCCAACGACACAAACACATTTACTTATAATTTGTTGCAGGCAATGGCTATATCACCGAACAATCTTGATTTTGGGAGTGCAAATAGTGCAGACACAAATGTTTATGGCCCCTTTACTTTAATTAATAACACAGGCAATTATGATGCTCCAAACGTGAGTATTGAAGGATATAATCTTGTGTCAGGAGCTTATACATTGGGTGTTGGGAATTTCACGGTGAGTATTGCTAGCCCTTTGGGTGGAGATCCGCCGGATGCTTGCAATGCTCCAAGTGTTGCGGACTGGATGATTGATGAGGCTTTGATTAACGTCACTGGTGCATCTTTGCCTGCAGGCAATCACTCGGTGAATGACGGCTCTACTGGTCAGGAAATTTTGTATTATTGCATTCCGGATGTGCCTGAACTGCCAACTGCTGTTTATTCTACGCCTTCGGAATGGGTTATTCAGATGGCCTTGGCGGCATTTGTTGTTGGCAGAGGAAGAAGGAGGAAGAAGAGAAAGAAGCGTTCTGACCTGATTGGAAAGCTGAAACGCAAGCTGCAGAAGCCAGGCCTGGATGTTCATGGGCTTGCATTGCTGGATGAAAAACTTCAGAGAGAACAAGGGGTTAACTTATCAGAATTGTTGGAGGAGGTGCGCAGGGCAAGAGAAGGGTTGCAGATTCCGATTGATGTGTTCAGACAAGAGGTAAGTCCTTCTGAGGCGCTTTGCAAGTATCTTCGAGAGAATGAAGGATTCAGTTATAGTGAGATAGCTGGCGTATTGAACAGGGATGATAGGACGGTTTGGATTAATTATCATAATGCGGCAAAGAAGAAAGCAAAGAGAACGCGTGTGAGAGCTGATACAATTTATGTGCCTGTTAGTGTGTTCAGAGACAGGCGGTTGAGTGTTTTAGAAGCAGTGGTCATTTACTTTAGGGAAAGGGGGGTGAAGAATGTTGAAATAGCAAGGATTCTGGATAGGGACCCTAGAAACATATGGACACTGTACTCCAGAGCAGTAATTAAACTAAAGATTTCGTAAAAACAACATTTAAAAAGACAAACTTCTTAGAAAAAGAATAAAGAGAGTGAAAATGAGTAAGGGGGCATATGCTGTTTTGGTCGTTGGGGTATTGATTCTTATGTCAAGCTATTTAGTTTCTGCGGGAATTGGCGATTGGTTTAGGGGAATTACAGGCAGGGCTTCTACAACTGGAGAAGCGAATGCTACAGTAACTTTGTCTGGGTCAAATGCTGTTGTTGTTTTAATTCTTAATGAGACTTTGATTGGTACTGTGGTTGACCCTTCTGAAGCCGGGGCCAGGAGGATAGAGGTTAATGTT
>JAHIWJ010000062.1 GCA_018816205.1 Nanobdellota archaeon | reverse complement strand
TGCTTGTTCTTATGTTGCGTTTTTGTTGCAGCAATCGCTTATTTTTGCAAAAGGCACGTTGAAATATCGCCGAGTGTATGAAATTAATTTACTAGGCATTTTAGTCAATAGTTGGCTTTTTTTATAAACTTTTCCATTTTTTGGGTAAAATTTGATGAGAATTTTTTTCTATTGTGGCAACAGCGCATTTTTATGACAACAGTAAAAAGGTTGAGAGAAATGGAAAAGAATGTGCTTTCCTTAGCCGAGTGTGCCGGAGATAGAGGGCTTGCGGTTATCGGCGGGCACTTTCCCTTGGAGAAAGATTATCGAGCAGGAGTTAGAATGGACGATACTTTTGGGATTTTTCCGCAATATACGTTTGACTTGGCTTGTAGGGCGGTTCGGGGGGCTAAGGGTGAGGGAAGAGAAGCAGGATTGGTTTTGTTGGTTGATGATCACGTTTTGATGACTCCGAGAGACTGGTATGCTCAGTCTCGAAGGGATGACCTACAAGCTCAGGAAGTGAGGAAAAAAGTTGGGGCGTTCTTCTCTGGTTTTGAGATTCCTGAAGAGTATACTGGGATTATGGCTCAGCGGGGAGTTGGTGAAGGAGATATAATTCGGGCTCAGCCAGAGATGATGCCGTTTCAGGAGTCAAAATATCGGGAGGAGTTTGAAGCTCAGAATCCTGGAGTGCCGATTGGTTGTGCAGGAGAGTACGAGTTGATATTGAGGGATCTTGCTCGGAGGGGCTATCAAAAGATAATTGGAATAATTCCTCAAAGGTGCCTTGGACCGACTTGTAGTGCTGTAACGAACTATGGTTTGAAGAGAAAGCAAGCAGGGGGAATACCGAAGATAGAGGTTGTGCATTTTTATTTGCCGACTGATAGCGAGATCGATTCTGTTGAAGGGTTGGATAAAGCTGTGAAGGGAATGATTGAGGTAAGGAGGCAACATGAGAGATTATAAGTTTCAAGATTATATTGATTTAGTGGAAAAAACAAAAGATCCTGTTTTGAAGAAATTCATGGACGATGAGTTAGCTGTTATTCGAGGTGTTAAAGATCCAGGGAACAAAACTTTTATTGATCTTGGAGCAGGGTACGGAAGAATTACTAAGGAATTAGCAGAGATAGCAGACAGTTTAATATCCATTGAGATAAATCCCGGAATGTTGCCTGAACTGAAAAGAAGATCAGAAGTTCACGAAAATGCAAAAGTGATCGAAGGGGATATTACAAATCTATCTGAAATATTAACTCGGGAGAAACTCGTGCACCCTATTTTAATTTTAATTCAAAATAGCTTGGGGACGATTGAGGGTTCTTGGAAGAAGGTTATTAGTGAAATGAAAAGGATTGCTGCGAAAAATCGGGGGAGCATTATCATCTCATTTTTTAAATCTGAGACGTTGGGAACCTGGGGCGTCTCTGATTTGTTTTCAAGTGTTTCCGAGATGACTGGTGAGCCGGATTTAGAAAAGATTGATTTTGAGAAGGGACTTTTTGTTAGTAAAACAGGGTATACAGCTAAATGGTGGGGTGAGGATGAAATTAGAGAGGTTAGGGAGTTTTTCGGCGGGCGGGTTGTTAATATTATAGATAAAGATAATTACGTTGTGCTTCATTTCTCTTTTGAATGAAAATTATCTAGTATGAAACTCTACAACATCTAGGTCTTTTACTATGTGCGTGGGGCCGACTTTTTGGTTTGGGAATTTGGAGCTGGGGCCGGTGATGCGGGTTTCTTTGACTTTGGAGGAAAAGCCTTTGAGAATTCTTTCAGCGACATCTTTGACTGTTGATTCTGGAGGCATAACCATTGGGATGGGGGAAGCGGGTTTTCCAGGTTCTTTCATGTAAACTCGAATCAGGCCTGTTTCGTGGAGGAGCTTTGATTTTAACTCTTGGATGTTTTCTCCGTTAATTGTGGAAACTAGGAGGCCATTTAGGCGTTTGGATTTTATTGTGGCCTCTACTTTTCTTTTTTGTGTTTCATCTAGAAGGTCTGATTTGTTGAATGCGATAATCGTTTTGCCTCTCGCTCGCGGGATTTTTGATTTGATTTTTTCTATGTCTTCGAAATTTTCTATGACATAGATTAAGCAGTCTGCGTTGTTGGCTAAACCAGGGTCAAAGTTTTCGTTACCGAGGGAGGGTTGATCGATGACTTGTGCTTTCACACCTTGGAATTCGAAAGTGCCGATTTCTGGCTGAAAAGTGGAAAAAGCGTGTTCCGCAATAACTGGGCGGGCGTTGGTTAGTTTTGCGAGGAGGGATGATTTTCCTGAGTTTGCGAAACCTATGAGGACAAATTGGAAACCCTCTTTTCGGATGCCTCTTTTTCCTTTGGATTTTTTTGAAGCCTTCTCAGATCTTTCTTTTAGTTTTTTTAATCTGGTTTTTAGTTCCGCATTAAACTTTTCGCTAGATTTGTGCTTTGGAGCAAGGCGCATCATTTCTTCCAGGTAGAATATTTTTTCTTCCAGGGTTTGGGCCTCGAGGTATTTTTTTTCTGCGACAAAGAAGTCTGGGTGGGCGTTGATTGGCATGGTTGTTGAAGGAGAAAAAAGGTTAAATAGGTTTCTTTTGTATTTTTGATCATGAAGTTTGTTAGGAAGAGGTTGAAGAACGGTTTGAGAGTGATTTACGAACAGAGAGATTTGCCGCTAGTGTCGCTGT
>JAHIWJ010000061.1 GCA_018816205.1 Nanobdellota archaeon | reverse complement strand
TTGTTTTGCTGCTCATATTATATTAGCTATAAATAATTTTTTAATTGACCGAACAACCTTTGTATTAACAGAAAAAAGTAATAGATGCCCTCGCTTTTGTTTTTCGTAGTCCATTGCCCTTAAAATCCCGAGCCCAAATACTGCTCCTTCAATTTCCTGCTTATTATATGCTTTTAACTTTTTAATCAGTTTCATGTCTTTATACAATTAGTTATCTTAATCATTTTGCGCTGGGTCGAGGGGGAAAGATAACTTCCCCCCCGCTTGCGTTCGTCAAGCCCAGCTAATCTCACAAGGAAAATTAGGAAGTAGTAGCTAACGTTCCTCCACTCAGTCCATTGTAGTTCTCAACAAAGCTGTAAGTTCCGCCACCGGCCAAATCTGTAGTAGTAGTATTTACAACAGCCATTCTATTTCCCATAGCACATCCGCCACCAATAGTAATGCAATTAGTAAAGGTGCTTGTTGCTCCTCCACCACCATTAATTGCAGAAATATCATTATCAATTACCTGTCCTTTATAACTAAGGCAATTAATAACTTTTGTCAGAGTGTTTCCATCACCATAAACAAAGTTATTTCCTCTAACTGTTGCCCAAGTGCAACTTGCACTAATATCAACAACAGACGCATAGGTTATGTTTGAGATACATCCAGAAAACTGGTTTTTCTCAACTGTAATGAATGAACTGCCAGCAGTAGCTGCACTAATCGCAGCAACTCCACTTGTTGACGAACCCTTATGCAAGAAAGAGTTGTGATGAATATGAGGATAATCACAAACATTTCCAGTAATCTGAACTGAAAACTTGTTCACATAGTTCTTCACATACAAACCTGCAATTTCACAATTTCCGCCTGTAAGTAAAATAGCATGGTCTGCGCCTACCATATCAATTTTTGTAGCACTGTTACAGCCTACGTCCAATTTGTTGAACAAGTAGTCCATGCCAATCAGGTGAACATCTCTTTTGCTCATTGTCAGCTGTGTTGCCAAATCATAATCGTTATTTGATGGTGCAATAAGAACATAATCATTCTGACTGGCAGTACAAGCATCTAAGGCGGCCTGAACAGCTAAATCATCAGTGTCAGCGCCGGCTGTTGTCACATATACCCTTGGAACTCCATCCCTGTCTGTTGGAAACTCGTATTGAAGGTCTCCAGCAAAGGTGTCTGAACCATGAGCGACAAAGAATATCTTTCCAAGCGTTGGTGGCAATGCCTTTGCTATCGCTCCGTATCTTGAGAATTGATTTTCTTTCATTTTAGTTTAACTTCTTTAATTTATTATGCGTTTTATTTTCTGAGATCCACCACCGCCTAAACACTTAGGATAAATGTTATAATCTCAGCTTTTAAAACTATTATTAGGGTTCGACTAACTCCCTATAAGTGTGGGTGGAGCGTGTTTGAATTCACCCCACCCGCTTAGGAGTGTTGATTCATTAAATAAGAATCTGTTTGTATGCGGCAAGAAATTCACAAAGTGATTTAGTGTGTTTTTTGCTATTACAGCTTTTGCAGAAAGGTTGAATATTCTTTATATCATTCGATCCACCCCTTTTTAAAGAAACAATATGGTCTTGGACTAACCTTATCTCTGGCTCTTTTTTCTTGCAAAATGGATTGGCACAAATATAGTTATGCTTTTCCTTCAAATCATTCCACTCTTTAACCGTATGAGTTCCGCCATTCTTTAACCTTAATGTTCTTCTTTTCGCCTTCGCTACTACCCAATAATCCTTATTTTCTGTAATCCCGCCTTTCCAGTTTCCAGACTTTTTACCAAATTTCGGCTTAAAGAATCCTGCTTTCTTTAACTTTTCGTATCTTTCGGGACTCATTTTTTTGCCCTTGTTCCACGGAGTTTGTCCCTTCTTGAATTCTGTTTTTATTCCCTTGCGTTCTCCCTTCTTAATCGGGTTGATAGCTTTCTGTCCTTTCTTAAATTCAGTTTTTGGAGAAAAACGCTTTCCGCGCTTCCATTCATTCACACAATCGACAGAACAAAACCTATGTCTTTTCTCCCAATTCTTCGTTGACTCAACGGAGGGTTTTGCGAACTTTTTGCCGCATACAATGCAGTTTTTTGTAAGTGTTTTCATACACTTACATCTTAATCTATCCTTACTTAATTGTCAATCCACCCCATCACCTCTACGCACTTCCGTCCCCCGAGGAAAATTTCACCCAGTTCGCTCCAACAACACAAATCCCATAACCGGCTCGGTTTGGGAATTCGCAATCGTCAGTTTGAACATCTGTCCATACATCCCAGTTGAATTTGGCAGGCGGAGTTCCCATGTGCGGTCTTTCCCAGATTCCAAGATAGAAAGAGCTTAATTGTGAAGCGGCTAATCCCCAATAGTATCTCTTGTCTGAATCAGGGGCCCCTGCAGCAGTTGTTGCAACCCTTGGGAGCACAACGTGCTTTAGTTCGCCCTTATTAACATTAAGGATTCCAGAGTGAGCTCCATCAACATCAGCAGGAGATCCTAATATTCTCCTTGCCATGTTTTTGGTATTAGGGTCGTCTGTTGTCCACAAAATATCGTGAGATATGGTTTTCTTTTCTCCAAGATGATTGTAAGTTTCCTCGACAACCAATCTCTGCATTGCCTCAAGGGATCCTGTTGAAAGACGCGGGTTGTTTGCGAGCCTATTCCTGAAGGTGGTACTTGATCCAGCCAATGGATGGTTGGTGTCAAACAGTTGTTGTGT
>JAHIWJ010000060.1 GCA_018816205.1 Nanobdellota archaeon | reverse complement strand
CTAATTTTAAGAAAGAGTTTGACGAATACATGAATGCGGGCGACATTGTTGGGAAGGAAGAAAGGCATTAACGATGGTAAGAAAAGCGGTTGTAGGGGTTGTTAATTATAATGGCAAGGTTTTAGTCGGAAAGAAGAAGCAATATTCAAATCATTTTTTGTCTGAGAAATGGCATGTGCCTGGGGAGACCTTGGAAGAGGGTGAAAGCTTTGAGGAGGCGTTGGTGAGGGGTATGCTTGAAGGGGTGGGAATTTCAGTGAGGGTTGGGAAGTGTTTGGGGGAGCATGAGACTACAACGCATAAACTTGTTAAATGGTATGAATGTTTTAGCGATACGGATGATGTGCATGCCGGGAGCGACTTGCAGGAAGTGAGGTGGGTCTCAAAGGAAGAGGTTCTGGATATTTGTTCTGAAAGGGCGATCGGTCTTTGGGCGAGCGAGATAGTTGGGTATTTTAAGAATTAGTTCCTCATCCAGGTTCTTTCCCAGTTTCTTACTTCGTGTTCGTCAATTGAGACACTGATTCTTTTTTTCCTTATGAACTGTTTTCGGTAGAGCAGGCCGAAGAGGATTCCGAATAGCATGCCTGAGAGGTGGGCGATGTTGCCAGTGTTGTTCAGCGGATTTCCGGTAAAGAAGCCGTAGGCGCCGAGCAAGTCCGCCAGAGCCCAGATTATGCCTGCGACGAAGATTGGCATCGGCAGTCCGAAGGCCCAGACAGGCATGAGCGGGCGGATGATTATCAGTGTGCCGAGGATTCCGAAAATGGCTCCAGATGCTCCGAGGGATGAGCTGTAAAAATTGACTGCGATGAGGTTTGCTAAAATTCCTGTTGTGAGGAAGACAAGCAGGAATCTGTTTGAGTTGATTAGTCTTTCTAGGATTGAGCCGAAGAGGAGGAGGGCGAAAAGGTTCAGGACTAAATGGGCAATACCGCCGTGGATGAATATTGCGGTGAGGAAGCGCCAGGGTTGGGACCAGGATTGCTGGTTTAGGACTAGCGCGTCTGTAAAGCCGGAGGAGAGGAGCTGTATTGTGAATATTAAAATCATCAACAGCGAGAGTTTTACAGCATAGAATTTGAATTTTTTCATGGAATTTTTAGGATAATAATCTTTATAATGTTTTGTTGATTTTTGGTTTTATCACCTTGGAGTAAACGGATAAATTAATAAGTTTTGAAGTTGTCTTTTTGTCATGGCTCTTTATAGGCGGGGCGACCCAAGATGGAAAGTTCATCCTTACCAAAGAGCTTGCCCTAAAAATGGGATGTGGTTTTCTGATGTGCTTGACCCGATTGTGTGGTGGCAATCTTGGAGGAACAGACAAAGAATAGAGGATGATCTTTCTGGAAGAGTTGAAATTGGGAAGTTTATCTTTAGGGCCGAACCTCTGCTTTGGGAGGTAGTCGGCAAGAGGTATATTTCTTTTGGAGATGATCCCCTTACTGGGGAGCAAATAAAATGGTTGAGAAAGCAGATTTATGGTTTTTTACCTCAGCATGTAAGGGACTCTTTGCCTTCGGACATTCGTAGAAATTATGGGCCGCGAAGAAGGGGTTGTTATAGAATAAGTGCGGCATAGAAAGAAAAAAGAAAGAAAATTTTATATTTAGAAGGCAGAGTTTAATGATGGGAAATATCGGCTTTGCTGCAAACAGTCTGTGCCTTCGTAGGGGTGGGTGTTGTGGAAAGCTATTTCTGCGTGGTTGTAGGTCGCTCGTATGCCTTCTTCGACGGCTTCACGTGCTTTTTTGATGCTTTTTGCCCAGACGACTACCTTGTCTTTTAGGTGGGCTTTGGATGGTGTGGTGTCTAAGCCGGGCAGGCCTTCAACTTTTATCGGGTGAATTGTGCATTCTGCTGAGACGTCGACTACCCATGGTTTGTCCTGAAAGAAGTTTGTTAGGCTCATTTTTCCTCCATAAATTTAGTTAATAGGGCAAGGGCAAAGAAGAGTATATTCGTTGTCAATATCTTTTTTGAGGAATATTGTGCATATTGTACTCCCATAGGACACACATGTAAAAATATTCCACTCGGAAGTGCGCGCCATATTGAATATAATTTCACTAGTGAATATATTCGAAAGTTAGATAAATATATTCGACTTGGATAATTGATGAAAAGAAAGATAATCAAGCAAGGGCATAACACGCTGACTTTGACTTTGCCGAGGGAGTGGATAAAGCGGCTGAATCTTAGGGCCGGGGAGGAGATTGATGTTGTTGAGAATGAGGATTCTTTGATTGTGAACGGACACCAGAACACTAAGAAAAATTGTGCAGTGATTGACATAACACATTTTTCTGTGCCATTGTTGTGGAGATATATGCAATCGGCTTATCGTTCTGGGTGCGATGAGATTAAGATTGTTTTTGATCCGACGAAGAAAGAGTATGCTGACGCATTTCATTTTTATACAACACAGTTTGAGTACGCAAACTTAGGTGAGAAGGTCCCGCCGAAAACTGCGAAGGCAATGATACAGGATGTTGCGAATCGGTTTGTGGGAATTGATGTTGTTGAATTTGGGAAAGATTATTGTCTGATAAAAGAAGTTGCGGAAGTTTCGCCGAAGGAATTTGACAGTTCGCTGAGGAAGATATTCCTTGTGATATTTGAGTTGTTTAATGTAACGCTGGACGTGATAGAGCGGGAGGAGATAAAGAACGCGAAACTCTGCAAGGATATACACAACACCGATTTGAATATTGATCGGAGCGTTGATTATTGCGCGAGAATTTTGAACAGGATTACCGGGATTATGCCTGAGAGGAAGAAGTCTTTGGTGTTCACGAGTTTGTTTTTGCTTGAGCTGATTGGGGATGAGTTCAAATATATAGCAAAACATTTTGCACAGTCGAAGAAGCCATTTGGGGAGTGTGAGAAAATTGCAAGGCTTGTGAAGGAGCATTTTGAGTTGTATTACAAATTGTTTTATAAATTTGATAGGGAAACAGCATTGAAGTTTGGAAATAACGACGTGGCGGTTTACAAAGAACATTTCAAGACGAAGGATAAGTTTCATGGAGAGGCGAAGAGCGTTGCCAAGCATTTGATGATGATTAGCAAGTTCACTTTGTCTCTTGTTGAGTTGAGAATTCAGATGGAATTCTAGTCAGTCTAGGCGAGTGAATAATTATTTAATGAGTTTTTTATTATCGTGACAACCTCTGGATGAATCTCAGGATTTAATACGGTACCAT
>JAHIWJ010000059.1 GCA_018816205.1 Nanobdellota archaeon | reverse complement strand
TTAAAAAAGATAGAAGTGGAAGTAGAGATGATTAATACCCGGATGGATTGGGAGAGTCAGTTTAGTGATGAAGAAAATGAAGATTTTGCCAGAGGAACAAGAGAAGCATGGAAAGAGGTTGACAATGGCAGATATTCATGTTATGATTCTCCTGAAGAATTTTTAGCGACTTTCAAATAAAATGCCCAAAATAAATGAGAGTGATGAATTCAAGGACATTAAACTTAAATTAGATAAAAGTTATCTGATCAGACTTGGCAAATTAGTTGAGAAAATTATTTTGAATCCGAATGTTGGCAAGCCTATGAAGTATGAACGAAAAAATACGAGGGAAGTTTATCTTCCGCCATTTAGGATTTCTTATGCATATGATAAATCTTCTGATACCTTGACTTTTTTAAATGTTTATCATAAAAAGAAGCAGTAAGTGCGGATTTTGCTGTTTTATTAACTAAAGAAAAATATCTGCGAAGTATAACAATCATTAAATAACCGAGTGTTGCAGAAAAGAAATGGGGTTGGCTAGAATAAAGAGAAAATGTTTAAAGCTTTCGTCTGAGCAGAGGGCTGTTTTACAAAGAGTTATTGGCGAGAGGTTCGGGGATGGGGAACAGCTTGCTAAAGGCTTAGAGGATGCTGCCCGCAAGAGAAAATATACAAGTCCCCATTTGTTTGCAGTCAATTACCGTAGGCATTGTTTGGATATGCCGGTTACAATGCGACATGCCTGGGTTTATCTCGATGTTTCAGAAGAAGACTCGCAATTGGATTTTCTGAGGCCTTTGGTTAGTGGGAGATAGGATTTTAACGGAGAATGTTCGGACAAGGCCGAATTGTGCGGAATGTTTAAATAAATATTCCTCTGCTTTTTTTTGAAATAGGGCCCAATTTAGTATCGCTGTGTAGAATTTGTCACCCACCCGCCTTTAAAGTATAATATCGTCCACCACCCCGAGCCTCGAGGGTTGAGTTTATTTTTTGGATTTGAAGTAAAGGAATTAAGTTTCTTGTTGAAAGACGAAGGTTTAAGATTTGATATCATTTTTTAGTAGTTACAATAGCACGGTTTTTATAGGAGTATTTTTTACGACTTCTATGAAGAATAAATTGGTATTTCCAGAATCATGTCAGTTAAAACCCATTCAGAGAGGTAAACTGATTGATAGGATAGTAAGCACCCCATTTGAATTTTATTACGCTGATGTAAACACAGGTTCAGTTGTGAGACCTAAACTTTTGGTTCCAGAAGAAGCTGGGACTGTAATGTATGTTGACTTGACCCCATTGGCAACTTCAAATAGATACAGAATTCATATTCATGATGATGTGCGGGCTGGGCAAAATTGTAGGGGTGGAAGTGGAGGGGTATGCAAAAAGTTTTCCCCATACGATGGGGACGATCATTGTACCAGTTTTCATCTTGGCAGTTTGGATAAAGAAACAGGAAAACTTCAGTTTTCAGCAAAACCTTTTTCAGGCGGAATGACTTATTCTTTTGTTTTACATTTGGGGCACTCTGATGTTGAGCTAAGAGGAGCTAAAGCAGATGCTTGGGATAGGGTAAAACCGATAAGACGGCATAGTTTTTTTGAAGATGGCTGCTTTGGTCTTTTTTGATTATAGCAACGGAGCAAACAATCTTGCTAGAGAGTTTCTGAATTTTATGAAGATGTTCTCTTTGCGAATTTTTTCTAAGGTGGTCTCTTCGCACGATTTCATGTCTTCGAGAAAGTCGTTTTTTAATCTTTCAGAGATGCTCTTGTCGTAGATTATCGTGTTTAATTCATACATGAGCTCGAAACTTCTCACGTCCATGTTTGCAGTTCCTATTGAACATACGCTGTCGTCGGCCATCACTGTTTTTGAATGTAAGAAACCTTGCTTGTACTGATAGATTTTTACGCCGGCGGCTAGGAGTTCTTCCAGATAGGTTTGCGCTGCCCAGAAAGGAAGCCATTTATCTGGAATGCCGGCCATCATAACTCTTACGTCTACTCCGCTGAGAGCTGCGACTTTTAGAGCCATCTGAACGCTGGGGTCTGGGATGAAGTAGGGCGTCTGGATATAAACTCTTTTTTGTGCAGTGGCTATTAATGTGAAGTAGAGCTGTTTGATTGAGTCCCATTCTGAGTCGGGGCCACAGGTAGTGATGTGCATTGGAGTTTTTTCCTGGAAGGTTTTGCCGATTGTGAAGTACTTTGAGTTGAATAGCTTTTCTTTGGTGGTGTTGTACCAGCTGATTGCAAAAATGCCTTGTAAAATTTCTACTGCGTCACCGCGAATCCTTAGGTGTGTGTCGCGCCATTTTTTGAACATTCTTCCGCCATCTATGTATTCTTTAGCCATGTTCATTCCGCCAGTGTAGGCGACTTTTCCGTCGATAATTGCAATCTTTCGGTGGTTTCGGTAATTCAGCGTGTGAAATTTAAACGGAGAAATGAAATTGAAATAGGGGTAGATTTTAATGCCGCTTTTTCTCATTTTCCATCTTGTGAGTCTGCTGAAGGAAAAACTTCCCCAAGTGTCGTAAATGATTCTTACCTCTACGCCCTGCTTTGCTTTTTTTATTAATAAGCCATTTATCTTTTTTGTTAGTTTGTCGTTTCTCCAAATGAAATATTCCAGATGGATGAATTTTTCAGCTTGTTTTATGTCTTCGATGAGTTTTTGGAATTTTTCTTCGCCGCTTTGGAGAATTTCTATTTTGTTTGAAGAGGTCAGTATGGAGTTTGAATTGTTTTTTAGGAGATTGAGCAGTTCTGCTTTATTTTTGTATTCTTCTTTGTTTAACAGGTGACTTATGTTTTCTTTTTCTCTTTTTGCTATCGCAGAGATTGAGTTGACCAGGTATTTCGATAGTTCTTGTTTTATCACTTTTTTCTTTTTGGAGATTTTTCTCCAGTTTCTCCCGATGAGAAGGTATACCAGGATGCCGATGACGGGAAGGAGAATCAGTACGGTTGTCCAGGCGATTATTGAGGCGGGTTCTCGGTTGTCGAGGATGAGGACTATGACAAAGGTGATTATGTAAAGACCGTAAATGTAGAAGAGTATTGTGGTTGTGTCTAACATGATTTATTAAGCCTTTTGGCAAATTAAAACATTGCGGTTTGTTAATTGGGGGAAATTTTAAATACTTGTTCTCTTGGAAAATTAGATGGCCATTATAAAAGTTATATCTTCTGCGTTGGCTCTGGAATATGATAAACTTTACAAGGTGGGCGTTAGGGGTAGATTGACTGGAGATCTTGGGGAAGTTGGTGCGTTGTTTGCTAGAGAGGATGGTTTTGATGTGGCTTCGGTTGTTAGGCAATCTCAAAGAAATCTCTTAGCTGTTTTTGCTTTACAGCAGCCTATTGTTGACTTGACTGTTGATTTGTACGACTCTGGAGGTTCAGCTGTTGTTGCTTGGAGTTTGGATGCTGATCGAGCTAACTCTTTGATAGAGCGTGTTATTGGTAGAGTGTCCTTTTTTCCTGATGCTGCTTTGGATGAAAGTTTTGTTAGAACATTCTCTGAGGAGTTTGATATTGATCGTTTTGTCTATGACCGCTGTGCGGCAATATCCCGATTTAGTGAAGGTAGAAGGGTCGTTGGGGATTTATTTGCAGTTGTTCGCTATGGCAACTTTTTACATCAGTACAGGGGAGTTCCTGAAGCGGATGCATTGCGGATGGCTAATGAAAGGTATGGTAGTTCTTTACCTTAAGGAAAAATAGCTGCAATAGTATGAACGCCCCGAAGGGGCGGTCGCGCTCGGTATGCGAGAGATTGCTTTAGAAAGACTTTTATTGCTTAGTGTTTTAACTAGTTGATGGGGGCACAAATAAAGTATCTTTGGTATTAAAAAATGGGAATGATTCCGATGTTAGCTTTGTGATTAATGGAATTAAAGAAATATGCAAAATTGAAAAACAAAAGCCAGAGAGTAATGCTGGATTACTGAAGGCAGTCAAGGAGGCAATTAAAGGTGGGAGGTTAATTGTTGCTCGATTAGGGAACAATCGGGTCGGTTTTGTCCAATTCATTTTTTCTACAAGAGAGCCCTATGGTTTGGACTATGGAAAAAGAAAGAAGTTTTGTTGGATTGAATGGATGTATGTAACGCGGTTTTATCGACGGCACGGAGTTGGTCGTTACATGCACCAGAAAATAGTTGCTTTATGCAAAAAGAAAAATGTCGGGGAGATTATGTTGGATGTATTTCGAGTTAATAGAAGCGCCATTAGCTTTTATAGGAAAGAGAATTTTAAGAGCTTTATTCATATTTTAGTCGGGAAGGTGTGATTTCTCTTTAATGATGCGAATGGTTTTAAGTGCCGGTCGCGCCAGGCATGTGTAAGGATTCTGGTATGGGGAGGGCCTTAGCGAGTATTGGGCAGATTAGGAAAGTATTTAATAGGCGGTTGGTTTTTCCAAGAATAATGGATGAAGATGAGAGGTCTCGGAGAATCCAGAGAACGTATCATGATGGTCTTCTCACTCTGGCTGAAAGGGCTTATCTCAAGGAGTTGACTTTTGAGAGTACGTAGGCTCTTGGACTCAGGCCCTTGGGTGAGCCGCGAATTCTGAATTATATTTTTAGGGATGATGGAAGGGTTGATGAGGCGCTGACGATTGGCCTGTTGGTTGATGAGATGCCTTCGAAAGCGTGTGCTTATGTTCGTTCTTTGCATGTTGCTTCGGATGTTTTTGACCACATGGAAGAGCCGCGTCATTTTGCAGTTCAGTATTACGGTATCCCTGACCAAGCCGGTTAAGTTTTTATACCCTCCGTCTTTTTCTCAAACGGAAAATACATTACCACATAATTTTGACAGAGCTTTGCAATTCGCAGTGTAGGTATTGTTATGGGAAGAGCATGTGCGAGGAGAACGATCTGAACAGGCGGTTTAAGTTTGACTTTGATGCGCCGCAGGTTTCTGCGGTTGACGTCGAAAAGTTGAAGGCGTTTTTGATGAAGGATGAAGAGCCGACGCTGATATTTTATGGCGGAGAACCGCTGCTACAGATGGACAAAATTAAGGAACTGATTGATGGCTTGCAAAACGTGCCGAATATAAAATTCAGGATGCAGACGAACGGGAAACTTCTTGACAAGTTCGACATTGGCTATTTGAAGAAGATTGGGAAGATACTTGTGTCAATTGACGGGACGAAGGAGCGGACTGATTTCAATAAGGGGGAGGGGACTTATGATAAGGTGGTTGGAAATTTGCAGGCGATTCGTGCGGCAGGGTATGACGGGGAAATTGTTGCGCGGATGGCGGTCTCTGGGTTTTCTGACGTTTATGAGCAGGTTATGCATTTGGCCGGGCTTACTACGTGCGCAGATAATTCGCGCTTATTGCCCCACCGTCCAGCGCCCCGACCACCCGCCCCAGAGAGTGCGCACGCAGATAGCGACATTTGCAAATTATCATACCTGCCCTGCCAGGCCGGGGGGAGATCAGCTCCTGGAAAACTCTTGGGAAACTCGCGGGGCGTTTTTGATTCGATTCATTGGCAGCTTGATGTTGGATTTTATTCTTGCGATTACGAGCTTGAGGGGATTAGGAAATTTGTTGAGGGTTACAATAAGGGAATTTCTAAATTGGTGGATTGGTGGGTTTCTGAGATTAAACTTGGGAAGGTGTGGAAGCTTTATCCTTTTCTCGGGATTTTTGAGAATTTGTATTATGGCAGGGAGACTAAGCTGATGTGTGGGGCGGGACATTCTGGGTATACCATAACTACCGACGGGAATTTGGTGGCATGTCCGATTATGGGGTGTATGCCTGATTTTTATTGTGGAACACTTGATTCTGCTCCGAGTGAGTTGCGGGAGATTGGGCCAGCTTCACGGTGCGAGGAGTGTGCTTATTTGAAGGATTGTGGGGGAAGGTGCTTGTATGTGAATAGCGTGAATTTGTGGCCGCCTGAAGGTTTGGATATGGTTTGCTCTTCGGTTAAATATCTTATTGATTTATTGAAAGGGAAGTTGGAGGAGATTAGAGGATTGATTGCTAAATGTGTTGTGAGTGAGAAGGATTTTGAGTATGAGAAGTATTTTGGGCCGGAGATTGTGCCTTAGAAAGTTATTTGGCGAATTCGACGTTGTCGAATGATTCGAATTCTTTGTCTCCTGTGAGGAAGAGCAGGCTGTTTTGTTTTGCCGAGATGTAGCCGATGCAATCAGCATAGCTAACTTTTGCTTTTTTGTGTGCGTGGCGGAACTCTGCGGCCTTGAGTGCAAGCGATGGAGTTATTTCAATGAACTGCATTTCTAGGTTTTCTATTAAATTTTCGGTTGATTGTTTGTCCGTTGTGTTGAGGAGGTGATAGTGGACTTCTGCTAGATTGAGTGCGTTTGTTACAATCGGCTGGTCTATGAATTTGTCGTAGTTCGGGTTGGTTTTTATGATTTCGATTATTGCGTAGGAATCGAAAAAGTATTTCATTTTTCTTCGGGCCAGAGTTCTTTGTTTAGTTGGTTGTGGATTTTTTGAGTGTCGGTGTTTTTTAGTTTTTTATTTAATCCTAATTTTTTCGACAGGGCGATAAGGTCTTTGACTTTTGTGGACTTTTTTGGCTGGATGATGACTTCGATTTCTATGCCCTCTGTTAAGTTTTGGTTGTCTACGACTCTCTTTGGGAGGATTATTCCGAAGGAATTTCCCCATTTTCTTACTTTGACATTTATTTTTTCCATGAGTTATACATGTATAATTAGTATTTAATTGTTTTTGCCGAAGATTATGCCTTAATACTTCTTGTATCATATCCTGCGGCTGCTTCGTAGGATCTTCTTAATTGTTCATCAAATCTTCTTCTTGTTAACGGTTTGTGTTCTTTTCTAATCAGCTTCGATATCTCCGGGTCTTTGAGTATGTCGTACATTTGGTCGATCTCCCACAAATGCCAAAACCAAAAACCTTGATATTCTGGCTTGGTTATGTTTTCTCTTTTCCTTTCTCCGGCTTCTTCTAGAGTTAGGCCTCTTTTTGCTTCGAGGATTGATTTTGGATGAAATTCAATAAAGGTTTTTCCAACAAGAAAATCAATACTGTGGTGTCCGTTTCCGTTTGTTTTAACGTGTAAGTTTTTGCCTTCTCTAAATTTCTTTACTAATCCATATCTGTTCAGCAATATTCCTATTGCTCTTTCGGGCATAGAATCGAAATCAATTGGGCCGTAGCCGAAATCATATTGTCTTTTTGGATTTGGGCCCGATTTATAGTGGGGCTCTAAGTTTTTATGCTTCCAGTATGTTATGATTGTACGTTTTCCGACTCCTGCCTGTTCGGCAGCTAGGTTTATTGAAAGGCCAAGCCGATGCGCCTCGTAAATTCTGTTTATTTTTTCTTTTGTTAGCCTGTCTCGGTTTCCATGCGGAGGTTTTAGTTTTGCTTTTTTCCAGTATTTGCAAATGGTTGCGCTGCTTACTCCAGCGTATCTGCTTGCTTCTATGTTATTCATGCCAAGCCGATGCGCCTCATGGATCCTTTCAATCTGGTCTCTTTTGAGACTTCTCCATCTTCTACCGAAGTTAGGTCTTAGTCCTCGCAGTCTCCAGTATTTTAGGACTGTCGCGTTTGTGGTCCCCGCGTATTCACTGGCCTTGTCAAGTGGCAAACCCATTCTATGCGCTTTGTAAACTCTTTCCAACTGTTCTTCGAGCAATCTTCTTACCATAAAGATGGTTTCGAGAAGCCTTATATCAATCTATTTGGGGAAAAAGTAAAAAAGAGTTAATTTTAAATAGATCTTATGCTATTTGTTAAGTAATATGAGATTTTTAATTAAAGAATCTGAAGCACGGAAGAAAGAAGTTAAATTGAATGTTAAGGATAGGAAGTTGATTCAACTACTTGTTCAGGATTCCCGTATGGGGGTATCTGAGTTGGCAAAAAAACTTCAGATTTCTAAATCTGCAATTACGCAGAAGATCAGGGCGTTGCAGGAGAAGGAAGTATTGATGGCGCCAGTTACTTATGCCTCTGTTAAGGTTGAAGAAAAACCGTTTTATTTTGTTCAGATTGCGACTGGTCTGGGTCAAGATACGGAATTAATTTCTCAGGACTTGCTCTCGATTAAAGGTGTTTCGGCAATACTTTGGTATAACGGATCTTATAATCTTCTTTTGGGAGTTTTTCATGAAGACATCCACCAAGCAATCCAAGAAATTGGAAATTATTTAACAATCAAAAAGGTGCGTATCACGCGTGTTACAGACAATTGGTTTCATTCCCCGCATTTGTTTGAAGAGGTCGCTGATAAGGGAACAACTTTTTTGCGGACTAACCCAAAGATTATTAGTTCGGATAGAAAAATTCTTAACACTTTATTTGAAAATCCTCGTGCAACCTTGCTTGAGATCGCAGAAAAAACACGTAGTGCACCGATAACTATAAAGAAACGGATGGAAGAAATGAAAAAATCAGGAGCTATAATTCAATTTAGCAATTATGTAAATCCATGGTTATGTGGGAAAGATATTGTATCAGTTCATTTTTCCGTTCTTGGCAGAGAGAACATTGATAAGGTAATAAAAAAACTTCTATCCTTGCCTCAAACAGGGAATGTATGGGAGCTTGATCATGAGTGGAATCTGAATGTTGTTTTTTGGGTTGACAATCAGATTGAGGTTGGCAAGATTCTTGAAGACTTAAGCAAGAATTATACAGGAATTTTAGATATGGACGTTATGGTTATGGTAAAAATGGTCGGACGTTAGTATTTTGGGCAGGAGATTATTCCTTAGCGATTTTCCAGAAG
>JAHIWJ010000058.1 GCA_018816205.1 Nanobdellota archaeon | reverse complement strand
TATTTGATGTGAAAAAGAGAGGTTATTCAAAGTCCTCTTTATTACCTTAATTCTGAATTTGGAAAGTTACAAACTTTATATTATAAAACGGGTTCAACAGGTTATAACATAAATCCTAATCAATTAAAGAAGATAGCAGTATTAAAAGAAGATAGCAAAACAATGCAAAACTTTAAGGCATTAATAGAGGGGATTGAACAAAATAAATCTTTCATAAACAAAGAGATAGATAATTATTTTGATAACTTTGAGAATGTTTTGGTTAAAAATTAGTTTTTCTTCTTCAACTCTTTTCTAATAATTTCTTCCATCCACTCCGAAATATCTCGCCTCTCTTTGATACAATGAATTTTAACCTCTTGCCATAAATCCTCATCAATAACTAAACTCGTTTTTTTCTTTGCCATATCTATCTATACCTCTGTTGGTATTTAAATATTTATGTAGTATGGTATATATGTAGTGAAGTATAGATATATTTATATACCACTATACCTATATACTTATATGATAAACACACAAGAATATATTAAGAATTTCTCTGAATGGAGAAACGAAAGAGCAAAGGCGATTTTACAGAAAGGAGAGCCACAAGCATTAGACGAGTTTACTTATCTTGTGCCTTCTCAAAATTCAGACAGAAAATATAAAGTAACTCACATAGACGCTTATTCTTGCGAGTGTGAGGACTTTAAGCGAAGGTGTGCGGGTAAAAATCTTTATTGTAAACACATTAAAGCCATTCTATTGTTTGAGAAGATTAAGGCGAAATATGAAGTAGAGCCACAAGTAGAGAGAGAAATAGAGTTAATCATAGACACGCCACAAAAAGATTTATGCCCAGATTGTCAATCTGAAAACCTAATTAAATCAGGAAAGAGAAAAACTAAAATAGGCACAAAGCAAAGATACGAGTGCCGAGATTGTAAAAAGAGGTTTGTTCTAACACCTATCAAGAACATTAAAGGTAACGCTAAACTTGTTTGCTTAGCTATGGATTGCTATTATAGAGGTTTAAGTTATAGGGATATTTCACACCAATTTGAGCAGTTTTACAATCTTAAAATCTCTCACGTCACCATTAGAGATTGGGTTTTGAAGTTCGGGAACATAATGGAGAAATACAGCGAGAAGATACAACCACAAATTAAAGGAGTTTGGAACGCAGACGAAACTTTGATTTTAACTAAAAGAGGAAAGGATAAGAAAAACCCTAATAAGAACTTTGATTATGTTTGGAATGTTATGGATAACAAAACTAAATTCCTTTTAGCTTCGGAGTGTTCTGGGCGTTCAAGAAGCAAGAAAGACGCACAGCACGTCTTTGAAGTTGCACATAAGCAGAACGGCAAAATACCTTATCAGATAATCACAGACAGATACGCAGGTTATCAGGATGGAGTTAGGAAAGCATTTAGAAATTGGGGAAATGAGAGAAAAGTTAAGCATACTTCTATTGTTGGAAAGAGAAAAATCATAAACAATAACGCAATAGAAAGCCATCACTCACACCAAAAGGAATTTCATAAGGTCAGGAGAGGAGTTACAGATGTTCAAAGTTATCAAGATGGATTTAAGATATTCCATAACTTCGTGAGAAAGAACGCAAGACAAAACTTAACACCTGCGGATAAATGTGGAATTGGATTAAAAGGAAACGCTTGGGAAACCTTACTCTTAAACTCAATTAAATACAATAACTCCCGCAACTTAACAGGAGAGGAGAAAAATGTGATAACTCCCTAATTCCTAACACTCTCTCACAACGAAAACTTTAAATACCCGCAGAAATAAACACTTTTACATAACATGGCAAAGACAAAACCTGTATTGAACGTCGCTTTCGTGGGACACGTTGACCATGGAAAATCGACGACAATTGGACATTTGATGTACAAGACTGGCAACTTGCCAGAGCAGCAGCTAGAGAAATTGAAAGCTGAAGCTCAGAAGCATGGCAAAGTTGGTTTTGAATTCGCTTACTTTATGGACCGATTCAAGGAAGAAAGAGAAAGAGGAGTTACTATTGACCTTTCTTATCAAAAGTTGATTACTCAAAAGTTTGAGGTTACAATTATTGATGCTCCTGGACACAGGGACTTCGTTAAGAACATGATTACTGGTGCGAGCCAGGCAGACTGTGCATTTCTTGTTGTTGCAGCTGGTCAGGGTGCTGGTGTACAGCCTCAGACAATTGAGCATGCTACTCTATTGAAAACAATGGGTGTTGGAGAGATTGCAGTCTTAATCAACAAAATGGACACTGTAGGATACAAAGAAGAGGAATTCAATAGGATTAAGGAAGACGTTTCAAAGGTTATTAAGCAGAGGGGATATAACCCAGATACTACAAACTTTATTCCGGTTTCTGGGTTGAAAGGGGACAATCTGAATGAGAAGTCACCTAATCTGCCATGGTACAAGGGTCCAACTGTACTTGAGCAGCTTGATATCTTCAAATTGCCTGAAAAGCCAGTTAATTTGCCTTTGAGAATGCCAATTCAGGATGTTTATGAAATTAAAGGTATTGGTACTGTTCCTGTTGGAAAGATTGAGACTGGAATTATGAAACCTGGTATGAAAATCATTGCGTTGCCTGGACGAACTGGAAAGGGTGTTACAGGTGAAGTTAAGACTGTTGAAATGCACCATGAAGCATTGCCGAGCGCGGAGCCTGGAGATAACGTTGGTGCTAACATTCGAGGCATTGGTAAAAAAGATGTTGCTCGAGGAGATGTTATTTGTGATGCTAGTAAACCAATGAAAGTTGTTGAAGAATTTGTAGCTCAGGTTGCAGTTATTGCACACCCCACTGTTATTGCAAAAGGATACACCCCTGTATTCCACATCCATACTGCTCAGGTACCCTGTCAGTTTATTGAGCTGATTGAAAAAACTTCTCCTGATGGCACTAAGACTGAAAAACCAGACTTTTTGAAGAATGGGGATGTCGCAAAGGTTAGATTGAAACCTATGGGCAACTTATGTTTGGAAACGCAGGCAGATAACCCTCATATGGCTAGGTTTGCAATTAGAGATGCTGGGGCGACAGTTGCTGCTGGCGTTTGTATTGAGTTGAAAGCTAAGGCTTAATTCTTTGTAGATTAGTTTAGAACAATTATTCCTTCCATTCTCTGACAAGCAAAACATCGTTGTGGCCGCCGAAGCCGAAATTTTCTGAGATTGCAACGTTAACTGGTCGCTCTATGGCCTGATTTGGGGTATAATTCAAATCGCATTCTGGGTCTGGATTTTCAAGGTTTATTGTTGGCGGGATAACTCCGTCGCGTATTGCTCCGATTGCGGCAATAACTTCTATGCCGCCGGCTGCTCCGAGGGCGTGGCCGTGCATGGATTTTGTTGAGCTAATAGGAATACGGTAAGCATGTTGTCCGAATGCCCTCTTTATCGCGCGAGTTTCTGCTATATCTCCTAAAGGCGTGGCGGTTCCGTGGGCATTAATATAGTCTACTTGTTCTGGGGAGATTCTTGCATCATTTAGTGCGTTTACAAGTGCTCGTGCTGCATATTCCCCTGTTTCGCAGGGCTGAACAATATCTTGTGCGTCGCAGGATACGCCATAGCCTATAACTTCTGCTATTATTGGCACACTCCTCGCCTTGGCATGTTCCAGCTCTTCAAATACTAAAATCCCCGCGCCCTCGCCTATGACGAAACCGCTTCTGTTCAAATCAAAAGGTCTGGATGCCCCTTTAGGATTATCGTTGTATGCACTTGTCAAGGCTTTCATGTTGCTAAAACCTGCTATGGCCAGCGAAGTTGTAGCTGCACTTGAGCCGCCTGTTATTACAAAATCGTACTCGCCGCGTTGGACTGCCCTGAATGCAACACCCATTGCACCGGTTGCTGAACTGCAGGCTTTGTTAACTGTAAAAGAATCTCCGTGGTAACCAAATCTGCTGGAAAGATTTGCTGCAAGTGCATTCGGCATAAGTTTTGGAATTGTAAAAGTGCTGACTTTACTTGGTCCCTTTTCTGTCATTTTGAGTAATTGTTCTTCGTATGTCCGAACTCCCCCAATGTCTGCACCAAGAATTACTGCTGCTCTATATGGGTCTCCGTTCCAGTCTGTTAATCCTGCATTCTGTCTCGCCTCTTCTGCAGCCATAATTGCAAATTGGGAGCTTGGATCAAGTCTTTTCAATTCCCTTGTATCAAAAAATCTATCGAGCGGAGGGTTTCTTACTTCGCAAGCAATTTGAACATCAAAGCCGGATAGAAATTTTAAGAGGTCTGGTCTTTGGATATTGCCTGCGCCGGATCTGCCTTCTTGGAGGGCGGTTGTAAAATCTGCAACATTATTTCCTATGGAGGTTATACAACCCATTCCTGTGACAACTACCTGTTTCACCATTGAAATCTTAGATAAGGAACGTTTTTAAGGTTTATAGTAATGAAAAAGTGATTTTGACAAAATTAAGATTTCTTGAACTTAGTGATTTCTGGGAGCATGTCGGCGTGGCCGAGCAAAGTGGCTCTGCAACAATATCTTGTTAGGCCTAGATCGTCTAGAATTTTTCCAGCTTCTTCTCCAGAATCCTTGCGCTTTTTGTATTCTGCCCAGAGGTGGCCGATTGGTTTGCCGCAACTCATACATCTGACTGGAATTATCATGTTAATTACTTGGAAAATTGGTTTTTAAACTTTGCCTTTACCCGAAGTGTTTTTTTATGCCTTTGGCAAGATAATATGCAGAACCGAAGAGAACTATTCCTGGAACAAGATAAATTCCCAGGCTTGGTACCAGTAATGTTGTTCCTATTGCACCTAGCGTGCCTGCTCCGACAGATTCCAAGACATTGACTGCTTCTGTTACGGATTTTTCGATGCCTTTCGCAAATGGATCAATTTGCATCACCATTTTTCCTGCTTTGAAGATTCTGACTTTTTTATCTTCTTCTGAGACCATTACAACTAGTTTTGCTTTCTTTGATGCGCTGATTGCGGCGCTGTGGCGAGTGCCGTAGTTGTGAAAGACACCTGAGCTTTTTATCATGGTTCCGTAGGCGACAAGAATACCTTTTTCGTCAATTATTATTGCACCGTCCATCAAAGCCAAGGATTCAAGAAGCTTTGGATTTGATGTGACTTTGAATGGCGGAACTGACTGTTCAACAAGGGGTTTGTGTGGGACATTGCCGCCGACAGCGAAGATTGCACCTTCGCCGCGCTTCGCGACTTTGATGCTCACTTGAATTAAAAATTCTTGCAGTTCCTTGAAGTCTTCATCGGTCATGAGTGAAGAAAATCCCTTGGGTATAAATATCTTTTGTAGAATTTTGCGGAACTATTTTACTTTTCGGTAGTTTCCTTCCCGAAAGTTGACTTCGCTACATTCATCGAGGACTCCTTCTTTGAGTTTCCCGCAAACTGAAAATGTAAGCCCTTTTGATCTCATATGTGCGAGTAACTTGTCGATTTCTTCAACTGCTTTTGTATCATCTTTGATTAAGGTCTTGCAGGTGGCCATGATTTTGGGACCAAGTTCGGTAGGGAGTTTTATTTTTGCGGCGCGCTTTCCTTTTACGTATTGAGAAATTGCGGCCCGGCTAACTCCGAGGATGTTTCCCACTCTTTCGTAAGATGCGTCGAAGTCTTCGATAAGACAGCGAGCAATCTGACTACGAACTGCGGGAATGACATACCAGACTTCGATTTCTTGAGGCAAGTAGTACATGCTGTTAACAAGTGTTAAGGATATATAAGGATTTAGTTAACGGCGTTTACTTTTCCAGTTCACAGCCAGCCATTTCGGAAACTTCATTCAGAGTGAGAAAGCCGTAGTGAAATTTGGCTTCTGAATTTGGGATGTACCATGCTGGAATTTCTCTGACGTTTGGAC